>JALYQH010000144.1 GCA_030855945.1 Pseudomonadota bacterium
GTTGAATTCCTTCGACGCACTTCGTCCCGAAGGAAAAGCGACTGAGCCTCAGGGGTGGCGGCAGCCAGTCAGGCTGTCAAGCCACGCAATTCGGCTGGAGTTTCAGCATCGCAAGAACCCGCCGAACGGCAATCAGAAGCTCGACAGATGCGCTTCGAACCGGCGCCGCAACACCTCCGCGCTATGCCGGTCGGCCGGCGACGTGCTGGCGTTGCGCCGACTGCAGTCGCGCGCGAATTGCTCGATCAGGTCGATCAATTCGCCGATCTGACGACCGCGGTCACGGTCGTCGGGCGGAAGATCGTCCAGGTCTCGCTCGATGAGTTCCGGCAGGCGCCGGTCGATCAGCAGGCAAACGTCATGCGCATCCGGATCGAGCTCGGCGCTGCCCAGCGCTAGCCGGGAGCGCGCGATCGACCGCTTGAGGGTGGCGATGCGATCGGCATGATGCGGCGCGGCCGCGGCGAGACGCCGCCACACGCGCTCCTCTTCGGCCTCCGCCTTGTCCGGCGCGGTCGCTGGCGCCGCGACGATTGCGTCGCGCTTGGGGTTCCTCGCGAACAACCGCTCGATCCCGGCGATGACAAAGAAAAACGGCAGCCACAGTGCAAAGATGGCCAGCGCGGTGACCAGCATTTGCACGAACCCGTTGTCGGTCGACACTGCTCCGACGCCAATCGCGACGACGACCGCCAGGCCAAACGAGATTGCAAGCCGCCGCGCGACGCGCAGGCCGCGTTGCAGGAACCCCGCGAACGGATCTTCGGCATCGGGACGGTAGGTCGGTGTCCGGTCCATGTTTCACACATGGCGACGCACGGCGCAGGGTCAAGCGGCAATATCGTCCTCGTCCTCGCGCCCGACCAGATGCAGCTCGCGCGATTTCACCTGGTGCAGCATGCACCAATGCATCAGCGCGTCCTCGCGGCCGTGCGTGATCCACACCTCCTTGGGCGCCACCTCCTTGATCGTCCGCGTCAGTTCGTCCCAGTCGCCATGGTCCGAAATCACCAGTGGCAGCTCGACATTCTTCTGCCGCGCGCGTTGGCGCACCCGCATCCAGCCCGAGGCCATCGCCGTCACCGGGTCGGGCAGCCGCCGCGACCAGCGGTCGTTGAGCGCCGACGGCGGGCAGATGATGACCTTGCCCACCAGTTCGGCCTTCGCCGCCCCCGCCACCGGGCGCAATTCGCCCAGCGGCACCCCGAGCGCCTCGTACAAATTGCACAATCGCTCCATCGCGCCGTGATAATAGATCGGCTCGTGATGCCCGCGCGCGCGCAATTCGGCGATCACTCGCTGCGCCTTGCCCAGCGCATAGGCCCCGACCAGCACGCACCGCCCTTCCTCATGCCGCAGGCGATTGAGCAGGCGGTCGATCTCGGCGCCGGTGTCGGGATGGCGGAACACCGGCAGCCCGAAGGTCGCTTCGGTGACGAAGATGTCGCACGGCACCACGACGAACGGCGCGCAGGTGGGGTCGGGACGGCGCTTGTAATCGCCCGACACCACGACGCGCTCGCCGCGATAGTCGAGCACGATCTGCGCCGAACCAAGGACATGGCCGGCGGGGACGAAGCCGACCTCGACCTCGCCGAGCCGCACGGTTTCGCCATAAGCGACCGGGTTGGCGCATTGCTGGCCATAGCGCACGTCCATGATCGCCAGCGTCTCCGGCGTTGCCCACACCGCCCCGTGCCCGCCACGCGCATGGTCGGCGTGGCCGTGCGTGACCAGAGCACGCTCTTTTGGTTGCGAGGGATCGACCCACGCGTCGGCGGGTTTGACATATATGCCTTCGGGAAAAGGCTCGATCCAGTTACCGAGGCGCGCCATATCGCTTTATAGCCACTGAAACGCCGGGGGGTTCCCGCAGCACATCGAAAGGGTTTTCATGGAACTTGAGGGTTTATGGGGTCTGGCAACGATCATCGGGCCGATCGTCCTGCTGGCATTGTTCATCTGGGTCATCGTTCGAAACCGCTCGTCGCGGGTCAGCAAGGACGTCACCGATCCCGCGACCCGCGCCAATTACAAGGCCGACGACCGCGCCGCGAAGAATGACGACATCTGACGGCTGAACTTCCCGAGATTATCGCAAGCTGGTTCGCCGCGCGCTCCTGGGCGCCGCGTCGGCACCAGCTCGACATGCTCGACGCTGTCAACGAAGGCGCGCACACCTTGCTGGTCGCCGCGACGGGCGCGGGTAAGACGCTGGCTGGCTTCCTGCCCACGATCGTTGACCTGACGAACAACCCGGCCGAGGGACTTCACACGCTATACGTGTCGCCGCTGAAAGCGCTTGCGGTCGACGTGCAGCGCAATCTGATGACGC
>JALYQH010000169.1 GCA_030855945.1 Pseudomonadota bacterium
AAGCGGACGACATTTCAATGAACGATGATGGTCTTCAGAGCGCGCGAGCCCATGCCCGCCCAAGTTGGAACCGCCTGCCGCTTTATCGCTGGTGGCGCACGTCGATCGTCCGCAGCGTCAATCACAAGAAAGTCCTGGCGCGGGTCATCGAAGACAGCGGCTGGTCGCCGCGCTACGCCTTCATGACCATGATGTCGGCGGGCATCGCCGTGCTCGGGCTATTGCTGTCGTCGCCGGCGGTGGTGATCGGCGCGATGCTGATCTCGCCGTTGATGAGCCCGATTCTCGGCCTCGGCTTCTCGCTCGCCATGTTCGACTTCGCCGAGGCGCGGCGGTCGCTCACCGCGCTGCTGATCGGGATTTTAGCAGCGGTCGCGTTCACGGTCGTAATCGTTGTGGCTTCGCCGCTTAAGGCGACCACGGCGGAAATCCTCTCCCGGACCCGCCCCAGTCTGTTCGACCTGCTGGTCGCGCTATTTGCCGCTTTGGCCGGCACCTTCGCGGTCATCCGGGGCCGCGGCGAGACGATCGTTGGCGTGGCGATCGCAACCGCGCTGATGCCACCGCTCGCGGTGGTCGGTTATGGATTAGCGACCTGGAACATGCCGGTGCTCGCCGGATCCACCGCGCTGTTTGTCACCAATTTCGTGACCATCGCACTGGCGGCGATGATTCTCGCGCGCTTTTACGGCTTCGGCCACTTCCTGTCGCGCCGGCAGAGCTGGGCCCAGACGGTACTGTTGTTCGCGATGTTCGTTGCGATGGCCGTGCCGCTCGCGGTTTCGCTCGAACAGATCGCTCGCGAAACCTTCATCACCAACCAGGTCCGCAACACGCTCTCGCAGCGATTCGGAGAAAACGCCCGCGTCACCCAGCTTGAGATCGACTTCGACACTGACCCGCTGCTGGTCCGGTCGGTCATCATCGCCCCCCGTGCCGCTCCGAAGAGCAGTGCCGATCTTCGCGCGAAGTTGCAGACGACGCTTGGCCGGCCTGTCGATCTGCAACTTGACCAGGTGCTGTTGACGCCAGGAGCCGGGGCGATCGACGCCCAGCGTGCTGAGCTTCGTCAGTCGAGAGAAGCCAGTGCCCCCGCCCGTGCCGCCGATCGGGCGGTCGCGCGGATCGTATCGATGGCCGCAGGTGTCGATTCCGAGCGGATCATGCTCGACCACGATCATCGGCGAGTCATGGCGGCGGCAGCCTCACTTCCGGGCGCGAACCTGGCGACCTACCGGGTGTTGGAGCAACGCGCCTCGGCTGCGGCTGAGGATTGGGAAGTCGCGCTAGTGCCGCCCTTGGGACCGATGCCGCTGATTCGCTTTGCCAACGGCTCCGATGCGCTCGACGAAGAGGCGCGCGGCGCTGTGCTCCTGTCGGCCTGGGCCGCCGCGCGCTGGAACGTCGCGGCGCTGGCGGTGCCGGGATTGCCGCAGACCGTCGATGACACGCCCACCCTGACCGAGCGGCGCGGGTTGGCCATCGCCGCTCTGTTGCGCAAGCAAAGCATTCGGGCCGTGCCCGCGCCCGCCCTCGGGCCCGAGTTCAGGCTCGTCGCCGCCGTCCTGGAACAACAAAGATGAACCAGGGCATCGCCATCACGCCGCTTGATGCGGCCGCCATCCTGATCGTCCTGGCGGCTGCGCTAGGCTATTTGAACCATCGCTTCATAGGCCTGCCGCAGTCGGTCGGGCTGACGGTGATGGGCGCGGTCGCCTCTTTGATCGTGGTCGGCATCGACCGGTTGCTCCCCGCCAGCACGATGGGCGAGGATGTACTGGGTTTCATCACCGGAATCGACTTCCAGGCGACGCTGATGGACGGCATGCTGTCGTTCCTGCTGTTCGCGGGGGCGCTGCACGTCGACTGGAGCGAGATGCGGCGCGGGCGCTGGCCGATCCTCGTACTGAGCACGATCGGAGTCCTGATCTCGACGATGATCGTCGGCGCCGGTTTCTTCCTTCTGACGCACGCGCTCGGCCTCGATGTACCGCTGGTCTGGTGCCTGGTATTCGGCGCGCTGATCAGCCCGACCGATCCCGTGGCGGTGATGAGCGTCCTCAAGCGCGCGCGTCGGACCGACGCTGCAGGCGACGGTGGCGGGCGAGAGCCTGTTCAACGACGGTGTCGGCGTCGTCGTCTTCTCGATCATCCTCGCCACCGCGCTCAGCGTCGCGC
>JALYQH010000172.1 GCA_030855945.1 Pseudomonadota bacterium
CGACCGCTTGGCCCTGTGTGCCGACCCGTTTGCTGTCGGCCTCGAGGCTCGCCAGCTGGTCGTCGAAAATCTGCCGCGTGTCGTACAGCAAGCGCCCGATGATCGTCGACTTGCCATCATCGACCGACCCGCAGGTGATGAAGCGCAAGAGCTGCTTGTCGCGGTGGCGCGCGAGATAGGCGCCGATGTCCGACGCGATGAGCGGATCAGGCGCGAACGTCATTTGCCAACATTCCGTTCGTCCCGAGCGCAGTCGAGAGGCGTGGCGCGGGCGCACCTCGACTTCGCTCGGCACGAACGGGAGAGGGAGCAGCAAGGAGAAAAGAGGCCCATCAAAAATACCCCTCCTGCTTCTTTTTCTCCATGCTCGCGTCGCCGCCGTCGCGGTCGATCACGCGGCCCTGGCGCTCGCTGGTCGTCGCGAGCAGCATTTCCTGGACGACCTTCTCGATCGTGTCGGCCTCGCTCTCGATCGCCCCCGACAGCGGGTAGCAGCCAAGCGTGCGAAAGCGGATCGAACGCTCGACCGGTACTTCGCCTTCGCGGAGTCGAAAGCGATCGTCGTCGACCATCAGGATCAGCCCGTCGCGCTGCACCGTCGGACGCGGCGCGGCGAGGTAGAGCGGAACGATCTCTATCCCCTCGGCCATGATATATTGCCAGATATCGAGCTCGGTCCAATTGCTGAGCGGAAACACCCGCATGGATTCGCCCGGCGATTTGCGCACATTGTAGAGCGACCACAGCTCGGGCCGCTGGCGCTTGGGGTCCCAGCGGTGCTGCGCCGAGCGGAACGAGAAAACCCGCTCCTTGGCGCGGCTTTTCTCCTCGTCGCGCCGCGCCCCGCCGAACGCCGCGTCGAACCCGTGCAGATCGAGCGCCTGCCGAAGTCCCTCGGTCTTCCACAGATCGGTGTGCAGTGGGCCATGGTCGAACGGGTTGATGCCCTTCGCCTCGGCCTCGGCATTCCTGTAGACCAGCAGCTCGATCCCGGCCTCGCCAGCGACCTTGTCGCGCAGCGCATACATGTCGCGAAATTTCCAATTGGTGTCGACATGGAGCAGCGGGAACGGCAGCGGCGCGGGATAAAAAGCTTTTCGAGCGAGGTGCAGCATCACCGCGCTGTCCTTGCCGACCGAATAGAGCATCACCGGACGCGCCGCCTCGGCCACGGTCTCGCGCAGGATGTGGATGCTCTCGGCCTCGAGCCGGTCGAGATGGGTCAGCGGCGCCATGGCCGCCCTTCCACCCGAGTGCGGGCGGCGGGTCAATGGCTCGTCGGCTCACAGCGCTCCTCGCGGTCGCGATATCGCCATTCAGCAAAGCGCAAGCCTTGGTCGGCGACACGCTCCGCGCTATTGCCGCTTTTTTCGCTAGCTTTGCGTCCAGGAGAATATTCCCATGACCCGTTTCACGCTCGCCCCGCTGGCGCTGCTCGTCGCCGCGCTTCCCGCCGCCGCGCTTGCCCAGACCGCAGCGCCCGCTGCGCCCGCTCCGAAATCGGTGACTCGCGCCGAGATCAACGCTACGGTCGCCGCCGATTATGCCAATCTCGATGCCGACAAGAATGGCAGGGTGACTGCCGCCGAGATCGAGAAGCGGATCGTCACCGAGACCGCCGCCGAACTCGCCGAAATCGCCAAGCGCCGCAACGAATCCTTCGCCAAGCTCGACACCAATAAGAACGGATCGGTGACTAGGGCCGAGTTCGACGCCGCTGTCCCGCTTCCCAAGGCGCCCCCGGTCGAAACTGCGCCGGTTCTGACCCGCTTCGACACCGACAAGAACGGCACGATCAGTGCCGCCGAATATGGCGCCCGCACGCTCGCCAATTTCGATGCGCTCGACGCCAATAAGGACGGCACGGTCACCGTCGCCGAGCAACAGGCCAGCAGCGCCGCGGTCGGCCGCTAACTGTTTCGCGGGGCGCGCGAGCGATTGCGCGCCCCGCTCAACGCCTCTACACACGCGCCATCCCCGGGGAGCCGATTGCGGCTGAGAGGCAGTTCAAGACTGCGACCCGTCGAACCTGATCCGGCTAGCACCGGTGTAGGGAGGGAGGTCGCCGCCGTGCGCCATCCCTCCACTTATGGAGAGCATGATGGCCGACATCGATCCCCAAATTTCCGCCTCACCCAGCGTCACAACCGGCCCGATCCGCGGATCGCGCAAGATCCATGTCGGGCCGCTCAGGGTGGCGATGCGCGCGGTCGACCTCGAGCCGTCGTGCGGCGAGCCGCCGCTCAATCTCTACGACACGAGCGGTCCCTACACGGACCCCCCCGCCCGAATCGACATCATGGCCGGCCTGCCCGAGCTCCGCCGCGACTGGATTCGCAGGCGCGGCGACGTCGAGGAAGTCGCCGCCCGCGAAACCCGCCCCGAGGACAATGGCCAACTCGGCCCGGATCGGTCAGGCGGGGTCGCCCCCTTCCCCAACGTCCGCCGCCGCGTGCTCCGCGCCAGGCCGGGCGCCAACGTCAGCCAGATGCATTACGCCCGCCGCGGCATCATCACGCCCGAGATGGAATATGTCGCGATCCGCGAAAACATTGGCCGCGAGATGCTGGCGGGCCATGTCCGCGACGGCGAGGATTTCGGCGCTTCCATCCCCGACCACGTCACCCCCGAATTCGTTCGGGATGAAGTGGCAAGAGGCCGCGCGATCATTCCCAACAACATCAACCACCCAGAATCCGAGCCGATGGCGATCGGCCGCAATTTCCTCGTCAAGATCAACGCCAACATCGGCAACAGCGCCGTCGCCAGCGACGTCGCCGCCGAGGTCGACAAGATGGTGTGGTCGATCCGCTGGGGCGCGGACACGGTCATGGACCTGTCGACCGGCCGCAACATCCACGACACCCGCGAATGGATCATCCGCAACGCCCCCGTGCCGATCGGCACCGTCCCAATCTATCAGGCGCTTGAGAAAGTCGGCGGCGTCGCCGAGGACCTCAATTGGGAAGTCTACCGCGACACGCTGATCGAGCAGGCCGAGCAGGGCGTCGATTATTTCACCATCCACGCCGGGGTCCGCCTGCCCTACGTGCCGATGACCGCGAACCGCGTCACCGGCATCGTCAGCCGCGGCGGCTCGATCATGGCCAAATGGTGCCTCAGCCACCACAAGGAGAGCTTCCTCTACGAGCGGTTCGACGAAATTTGCGAGATCATGAAGGCCTACGACATCGCCTTCAGCCTCGGCGACGGCCTCCGCCCCGGCTCCATCGCCGACGCCAATGACGAAGCCCAGTTCGCCGAGCTCTACACGCTGGGCGAGCTGACCAAGCGCGCCTGGGCGCAGGACGTCCAGGTGATGATCGAAGGCCCCGGCCACGTGCCGATGCACAAGATCAAGCTCAACATGGAAAAGCAATTGGAGGCGTGCGGCGAGGCGCCCT
>JALYQH010000182.1 GCA_030855945.1 Pseudomonadota bacterium
TCAACATCCTCGCTGGAATGGTCGTCAAGTCGAGCGGGTCGGCCACCGTGTGGGGCTTCGACATCGACCGCAACCCGCGTAACGCCAAGCGCTCGATCGGCATCGTGCCGCAGGAATTGCTGTTCGATCCCTTCTTCACCCCGCGCGAAGCACTCGAGCTGCAGGCCGGCTTGTTCGGGGTGCCCAAGGCCGAGCGAATCACCGATTCCTTACTCGCGGCGGTACGGCTCAGCGACAAGGCCGACGCTTATGCGCGCACCCTGTCAGGGGGCATGAAGCGCCGCCTGCTGGTCGCGAAGGCGATGGTTCATTCGCCTCCGATTCTGGTGCTCGACGAGCCCACGGCGGGTGTCGACATCGAGCTTCGCCAGCAATTGTGGGACTATGTGAAGGGGCTCAATGCGCAGGGCGTGACCGTGGTGCTGACGACCCATTATCTGGAGGAAGCCGAGCAGCTTTGCGACCGCATCGCGATCATCAACCACGGGAAGCTGATCGCCAATGAGCCCACTCGGGAGCTGATCGCCAAGGCACAGGACAAAGCGGTCGTGGTCGAGCTCGATCGCGAGGTCACGGGCGCGCCTGACGTGGCGCTGTTCGACCGCGTCGTGCAAATGGGCCCGCGCACGCTCGAAATCACTTACCGCAAGGACCGCGTCAACGCCGGCGAGGTCCTCACTGCCCTCGCGGCGGCCGGACTGGGCATCGTCGATGTCTCGACCCGCGATCCGGATCTCGAGGATGTGTTCCTCTCGCTCACGCGGAAGGCTTCATAATGAAGGCAATCGCCGCGGTTGTGCCTTTGCTGGCACTTGCGGGCTGCACACATCTGCCGCTGACGCGCGCCACCGCACTCGATCCGCTCCTGGCGTTTTCCGACCCCAGCAGGTGCGAGCAGTCGCCGGTTCATGCCCGGTTGCTCGATGAGATGGTCGTCGGTGACGCCAACGAAGGGTTTCGCCCCGGTCGGATAGCCGCGCCCCAACCTTTCGCTCAGGCGCTCGGGCCGATCTTCATCGAGAAGCACGACAATTTTACGGTCGTCGGCACGCCGGTCAGGGGCACGCTGTTCGGATTGCCCCTTGTCCGCATCGAACAGGCGTTTCCCGACGGTGGGGACCCTGGGGACATCAGCTACACTTTCGAAACCGCAGTCATTGCTCTTGAACGCGAGCTGATAGCGCGTGGTTTTCCAGCAAAGGCCGGACAGACGGTCTCCATGGGTCCGCCCGATGGTTATGATCATGTCATCCAGCTAATGTCCGATCCGTCGTATCGGGGTCGCGCGATGTTCACTTGCGGTTTTCAGTGAAGTTCGACGTCATCGTCATCGGCTCGGGCGCGGCAGGGCTGACGGCGGCGCTCAACCTCGCGCCAAGCCTCAAGGTTGGCGTGATTGCCAAGGGCGCGCTCGGCGAGGGAGCGACCGGCTGGGCCCAGGGCGGAATCGCCGCGGTGCTCGAGGAGGGCGACAGTTTCGAGGCGCACGTCCGCGACACGATGATCGCCGGCGCCGGGCTCAACAAGCTCGATGTGGTCGAGCATGTCGTCTCCCAGGCCCCTGCGGCCATAGCACGGCTGGCCGAGTTGGGCGTGCCGTTCAACCTCGATGCCGATGGCGACGGCTGGCATTTGACGCGCGAAGGCGGCCACAGCCATCGCCGCATCGTCCATGTCGCCGACGCCACCGGCTGGGCCATCCAGCAGGCGCTGGAGAAAGCCGCCGCCGCGCATCCCAACATCACGCTGGTGCCGGGCATGGTCGCCATCGACCTCATCACCGGGCGCCATGCTCAGGAATTCTCGACCTCGGGCGCGGTCCACGGCCTTTATGCCTTCAATCGCAAGTCGGGCCGGATCGAGACGTTGCTCGCCCGTGCCACAATCCTCGCCACGGGCGGCGCCGGGCGCACCTATCTCTACTCAACCGCCCCGCGCGGCGCGACCGGGGACGGCATCGCCATGGCGTGGCGCGCCGGCTGCCGCGTGTCGAACATGGAATTCATGCAATTCCATCCGACCTGCCTCTACAATCTGGAGGTCAAGAATTTCCTGATCACCGAGGCCGTGCGCGGCGAGGGCGGGCTGCTGGTCAACCCCGAGACCAAGGAGCGGTTCATGCCCGCCTACGACGAGCGCGCCGAACTCGCGCCGCGCGACGTGGTCGCCCGCGCCATCGACCATCAGATCAAGCGCGACGGGCTCGATTTTGTCCACCTCGACATCAGCCACCGCGAACCCGACTTCGTGAAGGCCCATTTTCCCAACATTTATGAAAAATTGCTCGGGCTCGGGATCGACATCACCCGCGCGCCGATCCCGGTTGTCCCCGCCCAGCATTATACCTGCGGAGGAGTGCTAATCGACATCAACGGCTGCACCGACGCGCCCGGCCTCTATGCCGCCGGCGAAGTCGCTGAGGGCGGCCTCCACGGCGCCAATCGGCTAGCCTCCAACAGCTTGCTCGAATGCCTCGTGTTCGGCGAAGGCGCGGCGAAGCACATTCTCGCCAATTGGGACGGCCTTGCCGATCCGCCGCCAATCCGCGGCTGGGATGAAAGCCGGGTCGAGGACAGCGACGAGGAAGTCGTCATTACCCAGGTCTGGGGCGAAATCCGCCGCTTCATGTGGAATTTCGTCGGTATCGTCCGCACCACCAAGCGCCTCGAGCGCGCCAAGCACCGCATCGACCTGCTGCGCCAGGAAGTGAATGATTATTACAAGCATTTCCGAGTCACGCCCGACCTGATCGAGCTGCGCAACCTCGTCGAAGTCTCCGACCTCATCATCCGCTGCGCGCTGTCACGCGACGAAAGCCGGGGATTGCATTACACGCTCGATTATCCGGAACAGGCGGCCGAGGCGGTCGATACGATCCTCGTACCGTAACGAGTTCCTCTTCATTTCAGTCGGGTGCTAGCCGCGCCATCAATTCCAGCGCGTCCCCGGTGGCCGCGGAAGAGGCGGTATTGTCGAAAATGCACCACGCGTCGCGCCCCTCGGCCGCTTCCCGAGCGACTTGCTCAGCATAAAGGGGCAGACGATCCTGATAGCTCGAACGGTAAATGACGGGCGAACCGTGAAGGCGCCAGTAGCGAAGATTGCCGCCGCCCCCGGGGCGCGCTGCTTCAGGGCAGATGGCGGGATCGGCCGCCACGCGGGAGACATTCAGGTGCTGAAGCATGGCATCCGCTTCGCGAGAGAACCAACTGGGATGGCGCGGTTCGCACGCGATTGCGGCCTCGGTCTGACGAACGAGGGCCGGAAAAAAGGCTTCCGCGACGTCCCGATCAAGCGCAAGTTTGGGCGGCAGTTGGACCAAGATCACGGCAAGCTTGTTTTGCAGTCCGCCGGCCTCGCCCAGGAACTGGGCGACCTCAGCCGAACAATCGACCAGCTTTCGCGTATGCGTGATGAGTTTCGGCAGTTTGGCGGAAAAGCGGAAATGATCCGGCACGCTGCCGTACCAGCGCTGCCAAGTGGAGAAGCTGTGCGGCCGATGGAAGGAGCTGTTGATCTCCACCACCGGAAACCGGGCGGCATAGCGCTCCAGCGCTGTCCCTTCGATCGGGAATTCCTCGGCCTCTTGCCGCGATATGCTCCACCCGGCAGTGCCGATACAAGGGGTCATTTAGCGGTACGAGGCCTCGCGGAAGGTTAGCATGCGCCGCTTGCTCTCGTCCCACAGCCGCAAGCGGATGGTGGCGAGGCTTTGTCTGAAGGTCAGGCGGTTGACGGCGGTCAGTTCGGGATAGGCGCGCATCACCTCGGGCAAGCGATAGAAAGGGATTCGGCTCGACAGATGGTGGACATGGTGGATGCCGATGTTCGCCGTGAACCAGCGCAGCACCGGCGGCAGGTCGTAATAGGAACTGCCCTCGATCGCTGATTCGTGAAAGCCCCAGTCCGCATCCTGGTCCCAGCTGGTATGCTCGAACTGGTGCTGAATATAGAATAGCCACACGCCCGCCGTCGCGGCGACCAGCGCGATCGGCACGTGCACTGCGATGAACTGGATGAAGCCGATCTGCCAGATCACCAACGCGGCGACGGTGCCGATTGCGGCATTGGTCACCAGGGTGCTCAGCCACAGTCGCCAACCGCTCAGCGAGCCAAGCGGCACCCGGTGACGCAGCAGAAAGGTGTAGGCGGGACCGATTATGAAAAAGATCAGCGGGTTGCGGTAGAGGCGATAGAGCAGCCGCTGGCGCGGTGTCTTTTCCTGATACTCCGCCACGGTCAGCGTATCGACATCGCCGGTGCCGCGTTTGTCGAGATTGCCCGAGGTTGCATGATGGACGGCATGCGACCGGCGCCAGCTATCGTAGGGTGTCAGGGTCAACACGCTGAGCGCGCGGCCGACCCAATCGTTGGTCGCTCGCCGGCGGAACAGCGCTCCGTGACCGCAATCGTGCTGGATGACGAACAGTCGCAGGAGCAGCCCGCCAGCGGGAATCGCCAGCAGCATGCCAAGCCAATATCCCGCCGCGACCGCCATCCAGGTCGCCGCCCACAGCAGCAGGAACGGTATGACGGTGATCAACAGCTCGAAAACGCTGCGGCCGATGGCGGGCGTTGCAAACCTCGAGACATCGCGAAGCAGTTGCCGGGCATCGATGGGGGATAGGTTAGGCATGGTAGGTCCTGGCGGGGCAAGCGAAATCCGCCCGCAAAGATTCTCCCATTCAGCTACGACATGTGCGGCAAGAAAGGAATCCATATTAAAACCGATCGCTGGCAGCGATGTTCCCGGGAGAGCCATGTTTGTCAGGTCGGCAACCGCTTTCCTATTGGCGCTCAGCTACCCC
>JALYQH010000194.1 GCA_030855945.1 Pseudomonadota bacterium
GTCATGCGCCCGCCGATCGCCGCGCCGAACACCACGAAGTAAAGCGCGGTGGTGATCACCGGGGTGACCAGGCTCTGCCACAGCGTCCGCGTCGCGCGCGCCATTTCGAAGCGGTAGATGGCGAGCACACCCTCGCCGTTGAACCCGCCGTTCCTCATGCCCGCTCCTCATGGACCAGCCCGACGAAAATATCCTCGAGGCTCGATTGCTCGGTGGCGAGGTCCTTGAACTGGATGCCGAGGTCGCTCACCCGCCTCAGCAGTGACGGCACGCCGGTCCTGTCGGCATTGGCATCGAACAGATAGCTAAGGATGTGCCCCTCATCCTCGAGCGCGAGGTTCCACTCGGCAAGTTCGGGCGGGATCGCGGTCATCGGATCGGCGAGCGTCAGCTTCAGCGTCTTGCGGCCGAGCTTGCGCATCAAGACGGCCTTGTCCTCGGCGGCGATCAGCTCGCCGCGCGAGATCACCCCGACGCGGTCGGCCATCTCCTCGGCTTCCTCGATATAATGGGTGGTGAGGATGATCGTCGTCCCGTCGGTACGGAGCTGGCGGACCAGCTCCCACATGTCGCGGCGAAGCTCGACGTCGACGCCGGCGCTAGGCTCGTCGAGGAACAGGATGTCCGGCTCGTGGCTCAAGGCCTTGGCGATCATCACGCGGCGCTTCATGCCGCCCGACAATTCCATCATCTTGGCCTTGCGCTTGTCCCACAGCGACAAGCGGCGTAGCAACGTCTCGATCTTTGCCGGGTCGCGCGGCTTGCCGAACAGGCCGCGGCTGAAGCTGACCGTCGACAACACGCTTTCGAACGCGTCGGTGGTCAGTTCCTGCGGCACGAGCCCGATCCGCGAGCGGGCGTGGCGATAGTCGGTCAGATGATCCTTGCCGTCGACCAGCACCGTCCCGCCCGACGGTGTGACGATTCCGCAGACGATGTTGATCAGCGTGGTCTTGCCCGCGCCATTCGGCCCGAGCAGCGCGAAAATCTCACCGCGGCGAATGTCGAGATCGACCGATTTGAGCGCCTCGGTGCCGCTGGCATAGGCTTTCCTCAAGCCCCGGATGGTGAGGATGGAATCGTCGCTCATTCGATCGGGCCCGCCTCGACCGGCGTGGCTTCGTCGCTGGCCAGACCGTGGCGCATCAGCATCGGCACGTTGGCGAGGGCGAACAGCAAGGTCGCCGGGATCGCCCCCCACAGCTTGAACCCGATCCAGAAATCGGTTGTGCTGTTGCGCCACACGCCTTCGTTGACCGCCGCCATCACCGCGAAAAAGATCGCCCAGTTGCGGGTCAGCTTGCGCCAGCCTTCCGCGTCAAGCCCGGGGTAGGCGCTGCCGAGCACCGATTTGAGCAATTGCCGCTTGGTGGCGAGGCCGAAGGCGAGCAGGCCGGCAACCACGAGATAATAGATCGTCGGCTTGATCTTGATGAACGTCTCATTGTGGAGCCAGATGGTGAGCCCGCCGAGCACGATCACCATCGCGCCGGAAAAGAGTAGAAGCGGCGAGACGTGGCGGAAGCGAATCTGCGAGTAGATGATTGCCGCGATCATCGCGACCATGAACGCGCCGGTGGCAACGAACACCTTGATCGTCCCCGGCACCGGCGCGAAGAAATTGACGAGGAAGAAGACCAGCAAGGGGCCGAGGTCGATCAACAGCCGGTTGCCGCCAGTCGGTTCCTGCTTTGTCGGGGTGGGAGCGTCGGTCACGCGCCGAGGCCGGCAATGGCGCGCGCGACCGCCCGCGGATCAAACGGACGCAAATCGTCGATCGTCTCGCCGACGCCGATGGCGTGGATCGGCAGCCCGAACTTTTCCGCCGCCGCGACCAGCACCCCGCCGCGCGCGCTGCCGTCGAGCTTGGTCATTACCAATCCGGTCACTCCCGCCATTTTCACGAACACCTCGATCTGGCTCAATGCATTCTGTCCGGTGGTCGCGTCGAGGACGAGGATGACGTCATGCGGCGCTTCCGGGTTGAGGCGGCCGAGTACGCGGCGCACCTTGGACAATTCTTCCATCAAATGGGTCTTGTTTTGCAATCTTCCAGCGGTATCGACGATCAACGCGTCGATTCCGCCCGCGGTCGCCTGCTTGACCCCGTCGAACACGATTCCCGCCGCATCGCCGCCTTCCTTGCCCGAAATTACCGGCGCGCCGATGCGTTTGCCCCATATTTGGAGCTGCTCGATAGCCGCGGCGCGAAACGTGTCGCCGGCGGCCAGCATCACGCCATAATCCTGTTCCTGGAGCAAATGGCCAAGCTTGCCGATCGTCGTAGTCTTGCCCGATCCGTTGACGCCGATCACCAAGATGACGTGCGGCCGCGGAAAGCCCCACACGTCGAGTGGCTTGGCGACCGGTGCGAGGATCGCTTCAATCTCTTCGGCGAGGATGGTTCGAAGCCCGCGCTCGTCGAGCTGCTCGAAGCGGCGTGCGGCGATGGCGAGGCGGATCCGCTTTGACGCCGCCGGGCCGAGGTCGGAAGCGATCAGCGCTTCCTCGATATCGTCGAGGGTCGAGGTGTCGAGCGAGACCTTCGACGCGAGCCCGGTGAGATTGTCGCCAAGCCGGTCCGCAGTCTTCTTGAAACCCCCGGTAAGGCGTTCGAGCCAACTCATTCAAAAGTCCCGATTAGATGATCGTTCATGCGGCCGGTGATGACCGCCGTGCCAAGGTCACCGCGAGCCGCGCCGGCGATGCGTACCCGGGCGAAGCTATCACAATGGCCCTTTTCCTTATTCTCGATCAAGACGCTTTGGCGGGTGCCTATCTGTGCGTCGAGCCAGCCATTGCGGCGAATAGCGGCGGCCTCGCGCAGCCGAGCGGCGCGCGCCTTGACTTGTCCGCGCTCGACTTGCGGCATTCGCGCGGCGGGCGTGTCGGGCCGCGGCGAGAAGGGGAAGATGTGCGCGGCGATGACGTCGCACTCCTCGAGCAATCCCAGCGTGTTCAGTGCCGCTTGCTCGCTTTCGGTCGGGAAGCCGGCGATGAGGTCGGCGCCGATGGTGACGTCTTCCCGCGCCGCCTTGAGTTTGGCGACGGTCGCTACCGCGTCAGCGCGGCTGTGGCGGCGCTTCATCCGTTTGAGAATAAGGTCGTCACCGGCCTGCAGCGACAGATGAAAATGGGGCAGCAAGCGGGGCTCGCCAGCGACCAGTTCGAGCAATACATCGTCAATTTCGATGCTGTCGAGCGAGGACAAGCGCAGGCGATGGAGGGCAGGGAGGTCAGCGAGCAAGCGTTGGCAGAGCAGACCCAGGCTTGGTACGTAGCTGGTGACATCGACCCCGGTCAGCACGATCTCTTTTGCGCCGGCGTCCAGCTCGCGCTCTATCGCGTCGCGCACGGCCTCGTACGGCAGCGATCGGCTTGGCCCACGCGCCTGCCAGATCGAGCAGAAAGTGCAGCGGTGGTCGCACCCGGTCTGGATGGCGACGAAGCTGCGCACGCGGGAGAGGAAGCCGGCGGCGACGGGTGGAGCGGGTGACGCCATGACGTCGGAGACGTGGATTTTAACCCCAACGTCACCCCGGCCTTGAGCCGGGGTCCACCTTCCTATCGGAAGCTGGGAAGAAAAGGTGGGTCCCAGGTCAAGCCGGGGATGACGGGGAGGGGCGAAGGACTCAACCCGATACTTCTCCGCATTCCCCACCACCCGGTCGACCTCGGGCATTGCCACGAAGGCTTGCGGGTCGAGTTGGGCGGCGCAGCCCGTGACGATGATCTGCGCGCCGGGCCGCTCGCGCCGTGCCCGGCGGATCGCCTGGCGCGTCTGGCGGACCGCCTCGTTCGTCACCGCGCAGCTATTGACGATGATTAGGTCGCCTTCCGGCGCGAGGGTCTTCATATGCTCGCTTTCGGCGAAGTTAAGGCGGCAACCCAGGGTGATAGTCTCCACGCTCATGCGAAGGCCTCTAGGTCGATTTCGCCGCTGAACACATGCGTCGCCGCGCCGCTCATGCGGATCGGGTCGCCCGGCGCCCAGGCGATCATCAGCTCGCCGCCCTTCATCGCCACGCGCACCGGCGAGGTCGCCTTGCGCTGGACGATCGCCGCGACTGCGGTGGCGCTGGCGCCGGTCCCGCACGCCAGGGTCAGGCCCGCGCCGCGCTCCCAGGTGCGCAAGTCGATGCCCTCGTCCGTAATCGCCGAGACATTGACGTTGATACGCTCGGGGAAAGCGGGGTCATGCTCGATGCGTGGGCCGAGCTCTCCCAATTTCTCCTCATCGATCCGGTCGACGAAGAAGACGACATGCGGATTGCCGACGTTGAGCGCCATCGGATTGGCGAGATCGTCCCAGGCAAGCGGTAGCGCGGCCGTGTCCATCGAGTAAGCGAGGGGGATCGCGTCCCATTCGAAGCGGGGCGGGGGCATAGCGACCTCGACCTGATTTCCCTGAGCCGCGCCCCCGACTGTCCCGCCCGCCGTTCTGATCGTCGCCGCACCGGTCAGGGCGACGACGCAGCGCGAGGCGTTGCCACAGCTTTCGACCTCGCCTCCGTCCTGGTTCCAGATGCGCATTTTCAAATCCGCCGCGCTCGACCGCTCGATCACGATCAATTGGTCGCAGCCGATCCCGGTCCGGCGGTCGGCGACCGCCTTGGCGAGAGCGGGGGTCATCGCCAATGGCTGCTCGCGCGCGTCGATAAGGACGAAATCGTTGCCGAGCCCATGCATCTTGTGGAATTGCCGCGTCACGCCGGGGGACTTAGGGAGGCGGGCAATGACTGTCCACCACTCGCCCGCCGACTGCGCCCCCGCGATCCTCCATTTCTGGTTCGACGAGGTCGGCAAGGATCGCTGGTTCGCCAAGTCGGACGTGCTCGACTCCGTGATCGAGCGGCGCTTCGGCGCACTGCGCGATTCCGTGCTCGCAGAACAGGCGAAAGCATGGCGCGACGACCCGCAGCATTTGCTCGCGGCGATCATCCTGCTCGACCAATTCTCGCGCAACATTCATCGCGACAGCGCAAGAGCGTTCACAGGCGATCCGCTGGCGCTCCAGCTGACCATGCTCGCGCTCGATCGCGGTTGGGACAAGGGGATGCCGCCAGAGCGGCTCCAGTTCCTGGTGATGCCGCTGATGCACAGCGAGCGGCTCGCCGATCAGGAGCGCGCGCTGATCGAGTTTGAGCGGCTCGGCGACGCCTATGTTCTCGATTTCGCGCGTCTGCATCACGACCAAATCAAGCGGTTCGGGCGCTTTCCGGGCCGCAACGCGGCGCTCGGCCGCCGCTCGACCGAGGCCGAGCAGAGGGCGCTCGACGCTGGCGCTGCCTTCTGAACCTTGACCTTGGCGTCCTCCGGGCATAGGGGCGTGCAGTCGTTTTTCGACAGACATATTTGGGCGCGTCCACGGATGCACGCTGGCCGGCGAGGTTTCGCCCGCCGGCGTTTCATGCGTTTTTGCCCAGTTAGCCTGTCAAAAACGTCGCTCGGGAGATTTTTTGCATGTTCGACAGCCTTAGCGATCGCCTTGGCGGCATCTTCGACAAGCTTCGCGGCCGCGGCGCTTTGTCGGAAGCCGACGTGCGCACCGCGATGCGCGAGGTTCGTGTTGCCTTGCTCGAGGCCGATGTCGCTCTGCCGGTCGCGCGCGATTTCGTGGATCAGGTCACCGAAAAAGCGGTCGGCCAGGACGTCGTCCGCTCGATCACGCCGGGCCAGATGGTCGTCAAGATCGTCAACGATGCGCTGATCGAGATGCTCGGCAGCGAAGCCGCCGAGCTTCACCTCGACGTCAATCCGCCGGCGGTGGTGATGATGGTTGGGCTCCAGGGGTCGGGCAAAACGACGACAACCGCCAAGCTCGCCAAGCGGCTCACCGAAAAGGACCGCAAGCGCGTCCTGATGGCGTCGCTCGACGTCGCCCGCCCGGCGGCGCAGGAGCAGCTTGCCGTGCTCGGGCGCCAGGCGGGGGTCGACACGCTGCCGATCGTCGCGGGCCAGTCGCCGGTGCAGATCGCCGAGCGAGCGCTTCAGTCGGCGCGGCTGCAGGGTTATGACGTGCTGATGCTCGACACCGCCGGCCGGCTCCACGTCGACGATGCGCTGATGGCCGAGATGAAGGCGGTCGCCGCCGCGGCGAAGCCGGTCGAGACTTTGCTCGTGGTCGACAGCCTGACTGGGCAGGACGCGGTCAATGTCGCCAAAGGGTTCGGCGGGGAAGTCGAGCTGTCGGGCGTGGTGCTGACCCGCATGGACGGCGATGCGCGCGGCGGCGCGGCGCTGTCGATGCGCGCGGT
>JALYQH010000196.1 GCA_030855945.1 Pseudomonadota bacterium
GGACCGCGCCGGTGCCCTCGATCGCGTCGACATAAGCGCGGGTCTGGGTAGCGATGCCCGACAAATGCTGGAGCGTGTTGAGCGCCGAGCGTTCGGCGGCGAGCATGGCGCGCGCATTTCCCTCGGCCACCAGCAACGTGGTTCCCGCGCCAACCGAATCCCCGTCCGCGACGCACTGCTCGATGACCACCTCCGGATCGAGCACGCGAAAGAAAGCGATGGCAAGCTCGATTCCGGCAACGACGGTCGGCTCGCGGCTGTTCACCGTCGCGGTGCAGCGCGCGTCCGCGGCGATCGTCGCCGCGCTGGTGACATCGCCGCCTTGCCCAAGATCCTCGACCAACACGCGGCGAACGAAATCGGCCGTGTCGAACTGGTCCACACAATCTCCCCTTTGCGCTCCCCCTATGCGCGCTGCCGCCGCCTCGGCAAGCATCAGGCGACCGCGACGCTCGCGGCGCCGGCGCCCTCGGTCAGGCCGGATGCAAGCTTCCACCCGCCTTCCTCGCGGCGATAGCGCTGGGCGTCGCGGCTGGCATAACCGTGGCCGTCCCACGCCTGAACCGTCACCGTGACATCCTCGGGCGCGACCTCGATCAGGTTGAAACTCTGCTCCTCGTCGCGCAGCCGGGTCGAGGTCGCCGTGCCGGCCTGGACCACCAGCGCCGATCCGGCGCGGGTGACGAGGTCGGGGGCATGGTGGGTCGAGGCGCGGTGATTGTGACCGGCGAGCAGCAGGTCGACGCCGGCCTCCCCGATCGCGTCGAGCGCGAGATGCTGCCGCCCGATCGCCTTCCCGAGCTCCGCCCCCTCGCCGACCGGCAGCGCGAACAAAGGATGGTGAGTGACGAGAATCCGCGGCACATCTTCGCCAACCCGCCGGAACGTCTCGCGGATATGCGCGACCTGATCGTCGTTGATCCGCCCGTCCTTGAACGTCAGCGAGCGCGCGGTGTTGATGCCGAGCACCGCCGCGCCGGGCATCTCGTGGAACGGGCACAGCTCATCGTCGATGAACCGGCGATAGCGGGTCAGCGGCGACAGGAAGCGGCGCAGCACATCGTAGAGTGGGACATCATGGTTGCCGGGCACCCCAAGCACTTCATGCCCCGCGTCGCGCAGCCGCGTCAGGAAAGCGCAGGCTTCCTCGAACTGTTCGGTCCGCGCGCGCTGGGTAAAATCGCCCGAGATGACGACGAGCCCAGGCTTGGCCTCATGGACTCGTGCCTCGACCGCTTCGACCAGCCGCGGGTCGTGCGCACCAAAATGAAGGTCGGACAGGTGAAGAATTCGCGCCATGAGAGGGCAACGAGCGATTGGCGATCGAGTTCAAACAACGTCCGCTCATGCTGAGTAGGGCCGAAGGCCCGTATCGAAGCTCATCTTCAATACGCCGCTTCGCGGCTACTCAGGATGAGCGGAGTCGGTTAGAGCGGCTTGATGGACCGGACCCAGGCCAACAGCGGCACGCGCGATGTCAGCGATCGGCTGCGATTCGACGTCGGCGCGCTAGAAACGTGGATGGGCGATCACGTCCAGGGCTTTGCCGGGCCGGTGACCGTCAGCCAGTTCAAGGGCGGCCAGTCAAACCCGACCTATCGCCTCGAAACGCCGCGCGCCGCCTATGTGCTGCGCCGCAAACCGCCCGGAGCGCTTCTCCCCGGCGCGCACGCGGTCGAGCGCGAGGCGCGGGTGATGGGCGCGCTCGGGCCCACCGGTTTCCCCGTCCCCCGCATCCACGGCCTGTGCGAAGACCCGGGCGTCATCGGCACCCCCTTCTTCGTGATGGACCTGATCGACGGCCGGATCGTCTGGGAAGCCTCGTTCCCCGGCCTCGATCCTACGTCGCGTGCGGCGCACTTCGATGCGATGAATGCGACCATCGCCCGGCTCCATTCGATCGATCCCGCCGCGATCGGGCTGGCCGATTATGGCAAGCCCGCCGGCTTCGTCGAACGCCAGGTGGCGCGCTGGTCGAAACAATATCTCGCCGATACCGACGCCGGCCGCCTGCCCCAGATGGACATGCTGGTCGACTGGCTCGGCAAGCATCTGCCCCCCGACCGCGGCGACGCCCGCATCGTTCATGGCGATTTCCGCTGCGACAATATGATCTTCGCCGCGAATGAGCCGAAGGTGCTCGCGGTGCTCGACTGGGAATTGTCGACCCTCGGCGATCCGGTCGCCGACTTCGTCTATCATCTGCTGATGTACCGCATGCCCGCCGGCCTGTTCACCGGCCTCGGCGGGCTCGACCTCTCAGCGCTCGGCATTCCGTCGGAAGCCGATTACGTCGCCGCTTACTGCCGCCGAACCGGCCGCGCGGCGCTCCCCGACCTCGACTATCTGATGGTGTTCGTGATGTTCCGCTTGTGCGGCATTCTCCACGGCATCAAGGGCCGGCTGGCGCGCGGCAATGCCTCGTCGGCGCACGCCGCGGCGATGGCCGGCCAGCTAGAGCCGCTCGCCGATCTCGCTCTGGTCCAGGCCCGCACGGCCCGGCTGGGCGTTGAAATGCCGAGCGGCACGTTCACTGCACCCGCGGCAAAGTGAGGCAACCATGGCAATCGAACGTTCGACATTCATCTATCTGGCGATCTTCGCGGCGCTGTTGATATCGCTATTGTGGCGCTCGGTGCGCGGCGGCGACGCGATGGTTGCGATCGCCGGAATCATCGGCGCGGCGTATGGCTATTCGGAACATGGCATCTACGCCGTTATCCTGCCATTGCTGGTCGCGCTGTTCGGCGGGGTTCAGGCGGGGCGCGGACTGCTCGGCAGCCAGCGGGCGCGCTTCGCCCCGCATGAGCAGCCGCTGCGCAAGGGACCGTTCGCCAAGCTCGACCGAGCCACCGCTCGCCACCTCATCGACCAGGGCATGTGGATCGAGGCGAAGGCCGGCGATGTCCTGGCTCGCGAGGGCGAGCCCGTCACCCATTTGCATTGGATCGCCGACGGCAGCGCCGAAATGGTTGTCGGGGACGCGCCCGCCGGCACCTGCGGACCGCGCTCGTTCGTCGGCGAAGCGAGCGTGTTCAGCGAAGATCCCGCCAGCGGCACCGTGCGGCTGGCGGGCGATGCCCGGCTGTGGAGCGTCGAAGCCGAGGACCTGCGCGCCTACGCCGACGACCACCCCGAAGTGCGCCACATCCTCGATCAGGGCTTCACGAAAAGCCTCGCCGAGAAGCTCGACGCCATGAACCGCGGGGACGCTTGATCTCGGAGCCCGCACCGGCCCGCTCCCCCACCCGACCGCCCAACTAGGATATTGCTGAATGGGTGGCCGGGTGGGGGCGCGGGC
>JALYQH010000203.1 GCA_030855945.1 Pseudomonadota bacterium
TCCGGAGTACGCCTTCGCCGTAGTTCGCGCTCAGGCCGCAGGCGTTGACCGCGACGCGACCGGTGCCCCACCGCCTTCCGCGAATTAAAGGCGACCCGCCGCCAGGCGTCAGCGTGCGGCGGCGTAGGCTTGCATCAGGCGCGGGGTTGCAGCGGCGTGGAGGAGGCCGTCGGGGTCCCGCGAGGCGGCAACCAGGCGCCCGACGGTCCACGCGGGCGCGCGTTCGATGTCGTGACCTCGGGCTGCGAGGTCAGTGAGAACCGCTTCGCCGAAGCCCTCCTCGATGGTCAGGTTGTCGGGCCGCCGCTCGCGCGGGTAGAACGAGCTTGGGAAATGCCCAGTATGAGACATTGGCAGTTCGATCGCCTCCTGCAGGTTCAGGCCATGATGGACATGGCGCAGGAAGAGCAGGAGCTGCCATTGCTCTTGCTGGTCGCCGCCGGGCGAGCCAAAGACCATGTAGGGCTTGCCGCCCTTGTCCGCGAGCGTCGGCGTCAGCGTGGTGCGCGGCCGCTTGCCGGGCGCAAGCGACGCGGGCAGCCCCTCCTCGAGCCAGAACATCTGCGCGCGCGTGTTGAGCTGGAAGCCGAGCTCGGGGATCACCGGCGAGGATTGCAGCCAGCCGCCCGACGGCATCGCCGCCATCATGTTGCCCCAGCGATCGATCGCGTCGATATGCACCGTATCGCCCCGGCGCGCGGAGCGCATTTCGGCGGTCGTTGGCTCGTTGGCGGCGGAAGCCAGGCCGACCTTGGATAGTTGGTCCAGCACCGCCATCGCGCGGGCGACCTGCGGTTCGTAGCCCGGAACGGCGCCCGGCCGCAGGTCGCGTGCGGCGTCTTGGGTAATGAGCCTGCGGCGCTGATCGGCGTAGTCGTCCGAGAGCAACTGCTCCAGGGGGACGTCCATGAAGCGGGGATCGCCATAATAGACCTCGCGGTCGGCGAAGGCGAGTTTCATCGCCTCGGTCAGCGTGTGGATGAATTCGGCCGAGGCCGGGCCCATCGCAGCGACGTCGAAACCCTTGAGGAGCGACAGAGTCTGGAGGAAGACCGGCCCCTGGCCCCAGGGCCCGATCTTGTTGACGGTGAAATCGCCGTAGTCGTAGGTCACGGGAACTTCGTACTGCGCCTGCCAGCCGGCCATGTCGTCGGCGGTGATCACGCCGCGGTGGCGGGCGCCGCTCTGGTCCATCACTTCGGTCTCGCGCGCGAAGCGGCCGATCGCTTCGGCGATGAAGCCCTTGTAGAAGGCCTCGCGGGCTTTCTCGATCTGGCGCTCGCGATCGCCGACGCTTTCGGCCTCGCTCAGAATGCGCGTCCAAGTGTCGGCCAGCAGCTGGTTGCGGAACAGCCGGCGCGCCTGGGGCGAAGCGCCGTGGGGGAGGTAGAGCGCAGCGGTGGTCGGCCACTCGGCCTCGAAGAAGTCCTTGAGGTCGGCGATCGTGTTCGCCACGCGCTCGAGCATCGGATGGCCGTTCTCCGCGTAGTAGATTGCGGGCTCCAGCACCTCACGGAGGCGCATCGTGCCGTGATCGCGCAGCAGAGCCATCCAGGCATCAAAGGCGCCGGGGATCACGGTCGCGAGCAGGCCGTTCCCGGGGATGAGCGTCAGCCCCTCGCTACGGTAGTGCGCGATGGTGGCCCCTGCGGGCGCCGGCGCCTGTCCGCAAAGCACCTCTGTTCTGCCGGTCCGAACCGAGTGGAACACCGCCGTCACGTCGCCGCCGGGGCCGACCAGATGCGGCTCGACGACCTGGAGCACGAAGGCCGCGGCTATCCCTGCGTCGAAGGCGTTGCCGCCGCGTTCGAGGAGCGACATCCCCGAGGCCGTCGCGAGCCAGTGCGTCGTGGTGACGGCGCCGAAGGTGCCGAGAAGTTCGGGGCGAGTGGTGAACATTGGGTCGGTCGTCCTGCCAGGGGAGGTGTCAAGGAGGCGCGAGGCTGTTGCGCTTAGTGTTCGCGCGGGTCGAGCGCGTCGCGCAGCCCGTCGCCGAGCAGGTTGAAGCCGAGCACGACGATGAAGATCGCGGCGCCCGGGAAGATCGACATGGTCGGGGCCTGGCTCATGAAATTCTTGGCGGTGTTGAGCATCGAGCCCCAGGACGGGTTGGGCGGCTGCTGGCCGAGGCCGAGAAAGGACAGGCTCGCCTCGGCGATGATGGCGGTGGCGATGGTCAGGCTCGCCTGCACGATGATCGGCGGCAGCGTGTTTGGAAAGACGTAGCGCACAATGATCCAGAAGTGCGGCAGGCCGATCGCCCGCGCGCCCTCGACATAATCCTCCGCCGCGACTGACAGGGTCTGGGCCCGGGTGAGGCGGATGAAGATCGGGACCGCCGAGAGGCCGATGGCGATCATCGCGTTGGTCAGGCTGGGGCCAAGGAAGGCCGCAAGCGCGATAGCGAGGATGAGGAAGGGGATGGCCAGCAGCGCGTCGGTGAAGCGCGAGATCGCCATATCGACGTAGCGGCCGAAATAGCCCGCGAGAAGGCCAAGCGGCACGCCGATCGCGACCGCGATAGCCACCGAAACTACGCCCGCCATCAGCGACGCCTGCGCGCCGTAGAGCAGGCGCGAGAAGATGTCGCGGCCAAGCTCGTCCGTGCCAAACCAGAACTGCGCCGAGGGCGGCTGCCGGATGGTGAGAAAGCTGGTCTGGAACGGATCGTAGGGTGCGAGTATTGGCGCGAAGAGTGCCGCGAGGCTCACGACGGCCACAACCAGGCCGCCGATGAGCGCGGCGCGGTTCTGGAGGAACTTCCCCCAGGCGCGGCTGCGCGGGCGGGGCGTCGCGATTGGAACGATGAGGCCGGGCTCCGGGCTGACGC
>JALYQH010000218.1 GCA_030855945.1 Pseudomonadota bacterium
AGCATCATGTCGAGCCCGAGATTGCCGACCCGCGGCATATGCCGGGCCATGATTTCGTAGCGGCCCTTGGGCATGATCGGGAGTTCGTCGCGCGCCTTGTCGGGCCACATGCCGAGCCCGAGGAAGCCGAGCCCGAGCTTGTCGCCGACCGCTTTCACCTGTTGCAAATGGCGCCCGCTTTCGGCGCAGCTCGCGTGGAGGTCCTTGAGCGGCGCGCCCGACAATTCGAGCTGACCCGCAGGCTCGAGACTGATGTTGCCGTCAGGGCCGGCGAGCGCGATGATCTTGCCGCCTTCCTCGATCGGCTTCCAGCCATATTCGGTCAGCCCCTGGAGGAGGTCGCGGATGCCGCCGGGTTCATCCCACGACGGCGCGCGATGATCGTCGAGGCGATAGACGAATTTCTCATGCTCGGTTCCGATCCGCCACTCTTCGCGCGGCTTCTCGCCGCCCGAGAAAATGCTCAGCAGATCGTCGCGGGACTCGATCAATGGGCTGGTCGACAAATCTGTGCGCGTGGTCATGGAGCCGCCGTTAGAGGAAATTGCGGGCGGTTCAACTTTATCTGTTGCGGGGGCGCTAGCGCCAGTCCCCGACCGCCGCCATCCACGCCGCGACCCCGGCAAGCGCCGCGGTCTCGGCGCGCAGGATGCGCGGGCCGAGGCTGATCGCCGTGGCGCGCGGGACGGACCGGATCGCCGCGGCTTCGTCGCTGGTGAACCCACCCTCGGGGCCGGTGAGCAACGTGGCGGGGCCGGGGGCGAAGGCCTTAGCCGCCGGCGCGCCGCCGGTTTCGTCGGCGAAATAGAGCGCGCGCTGTCCGTCGAGCCCGCGCAGGAAGGCGTCGAGTTTGACCGGCGCGTCGATGCTGGCGAGGCTGGTGCGCCCGCATTGTTCGGCCGCCTCGACCATGTGGGCGCGCATCCGCTCGAGGTTCAATCTGTCGACGATCGTCCGCTGGGTGACGACCGGCTGGAGCCGCGCGACGCCAAGCTCGACCGCTTTTTCGACCAGCCAGTCGACCCGCCCCTTCTTGATCGGCGCGAAGGCCAAGGCGAGGTCGGGCACCTTTTCCTGCGGTCGCGTCGCCTGGCGCACGACCAGCGTCATCCGCTTCTTCCCCGCCTCGACCACCTCGGCGAGCCATTCGCCCGACGCCCCGTCGAACAACAATAATTGATCCCCCGAACCCATCCGCAGGACGTTGGCAAGATAATGCGCTTGGCCACCCTCGACGCTCACGGCTCCGCTTTCAACGAGCGGGGTGGCGACGAACAAGCGCTGCAACGAGCGCGGCGGCCAGGCGGGGGTGGCGATCATCGCCGGACGATAGGCCGCGACCTCGTCGATGCAAGTCGCCACAGTGGCTCGTCACGGCCGTAGATGTTGCTTAAGACCGGGGCGCGACGCACCACGGGGGGATGATGAACAATGGCCGCTGATCAATTGACCCCGATCGTCGCGCAGGGGCGCAATTGCTGGCGCATCGCGCGCGCCACCCATGCCAGCGTGATTGTCGATGCGGCCGATTATTATCGCATCATCGCCGCGGCGATGGAGGCGGCCGAGCAACGCATTTTCATCGTCGGCTGGGATTTCGACACACGGATCGCGCTCGCCCCCGACGAACAGGGCAAGGGCGAGACGCTCGGTCGTTTCTTCCTGCGCCTGGCGAAAGACAAGCCCGAGCGCCAGATCGATATCCTCAAGTGGAATTTCGGCGCGCTCAAGCAATTCTTACGGCCGGGCGCGGCCGTCTGGCTGGCGCGCTGGTGGAAAACCCAGTCGATCGATTTCCGCTTCGATTCGTCGCACCCGCCAGGCTGCAGCCACCATCAGAAGATCGTCATCATCGACGACAGCCTCGCGGCCTGCGGCGGGATCGATATTTCGACCGCGCGCTGGGACACGTCCGATCATGTCGACGACGATCCGCACCGCACCGGCCCCGACGGCAAGCCCTATGGGCCATGGCATGACGCCACCATGCTGATGCGTGGCGACATCGCCGCGGTCCTTGGTGAACTGGGCTGCGAGCGGTGGAAAGTCGCAACCAAGGCCGAACTCGACCCGATCGACCCGTGCGAGGATGACTGGCCAGCCGAACTCGAGCCGATGTTCCGCGATGTCGACATTGCCGTCGCCCGGACGCGCGCCGCTTATGACAATCTGCCCGCAGTGCGCGAGGCCGAGGCCTTGTTCATCGACATGATCGCCGCCGCCAAGCGCTTCATCTATTTCGAGAATCAATATTTCACCAGCGGCAAGATCGCCGCCGCGATCGCCAAGCGCATGGCGGAGGCCGACCCTCCTGAAATCGTCATGGTCATGCCCCGCACCGCTGATGGCTGGCTCGAACAGAAAGCGATGGACGCCGCGCGGCTGAAACTGGTTGCCGCCATTGGCAAGGCGGACAGGCAAAACCGGTTTCGCGTCTATATTCCGGTGACCAAAGGCGGGACCGACATTTACGTCCATGCCAAGGTGTCGATCGTCGACGACCGGCTGCTCCGCGTCGGATCGTCGAACCTCAACAATCGCAGCCAGGGCCTCGACAGCGAGTGCGATGTCATCATCGACGCCGCGCTTGCCGCCAACCATGGAAGCGAGCCGGTGATGACCGCACTTCGTCATCGTCTGCTCGGCGAGCATCTTAATTGCGGTGCCGACGAAGTTGCCGCGCACGAACAAGCTGGACGATCGATGATCGAGGCGATCGAGGCCCTGCGTGGCGCGGGCAAGACGCTCGAACTGCTGCCGATGGAGGAGCTCGGCGACGTCGTAAGCTTCATCGCCGAAAATGAAGTGCTTGACCCCGAAAGCCCCGACGAAATGTTTGAGCCGTTCGGCAAGCGTGGCTTGGCGCAGAGCTGGGC
>JALYQH010000242.1 GCA_030855945.1 Pseudomonadota bacterium
GCGTCACGGAGGTCGTCGTCGCCGGACCGGGTTTCATCAATTTGCGGCTGGCCGACGACGCGTGGCGGCGCGAGCTGGCTACGATGATCGCCGAGGGCGAGCGCTACGGCCTGTCGCAGGTGGGCGAGGGCGAACGGGTCAACGTCGAATATGTCTCGGCCAATCCGACCGGGCCGATGCACATGGGCCATTGCCGCGGCGCGGTGGTCGGCGACGCGCTCGCTAGCCTGCTCGAAGCCGCCGGCTTCACGGTCACCCGCGAATATTATGTCAACGACGCCGGCAGCCAGGTCGACACGCTCGCTCGTTCGGCGCACCTGCGCTACCGCGAAGCGCTCGGGCAGGACATCGGCGAGATCTCCGAAGGGCTTTACCCCGGCGACTATCTGAAGCCGGTCGGCGCCGCGCTCGCGACCGAATTTGGCGACCGCTATGTCAATGCGCCTGAAAGCGAATGGCTCGACCTTTTCAAGCGCCAGACGGTCGCGGCGATGATCGAGCTGATCAAGCACAACCTCGGCCTGCTCGGCATCCATCACGACAAATTCGCCTCGGAAGCCGAGCTGCAGGCCTCGGGCGCCCCTGAGCGGGCTGAGGCCACGCTGCGCGCCAAGGGGCTGGTCTATGAAGGCGAGCTCGAGCGGCCCAAGAGCCTTGACGAGCATGACGAATGGGAACCGGTCGAATTGACCCTGTTCCGCTCGTCACGGTTCGGCGACGACCAAGACCGGCCGCTCAGGAAATCGGACGGCAGCTGGACCTATTTCGGCGCCGACTCCGCTTATCATCTGCAGAAGGCCGAGGCCGCCGACCATCTCGTCAACATCTGGGGCGCCGATCACGCCGGAACGGTCAAGCGTATCCAGGCGGCGGTGACCGCGCTGACCGACGGCCGCGTCGATCTGGACGTCAAGATCGTCCAGATGGTCAAATTGCTGCGCGCCGGCGAGCCGATCAAAATGTCGAAGCGCTCAGGCAATTTCGTCACTTTGGCCGACGTGGTCGGCGAAGTCGGCAAGGACGTCGTGCGGTTCATGATGCTGACCCGCCGCGCCGACGCCCCACTCGAATTCGACTTCGCCAAGGTGGTCGAGGCGTCGAAGGACAATCCGGTGTTCTACGTCCAATATGCCCATGCTCGGATCGCCTCGCTGCGGCGCAAGGCGGCGGCGATCGGCATCTCGGTCGAAACGCCGGCCGACCTTAGTCTGCTCGATGCCGAGGAATTAGCGCTGGTCCAGCTCGCCGCGCAATATCCGCGAATCGTCGAGTCGGCGGCGCTGGCGCATGAGCCGCACCGCATCGCCTTCTACCTCGGCGACCTCGCGGCCGCGTTCCACTCGCTGTGGAACCGCGGCAATGACGATCCGTCGCGGCGCTTCCTGATCGAGGATCGGCCCGACCTCACTCGTGCCCGACTCGAGCTGGCGCGCGGGGCGCAGCGGATCATTCGTTCGGGCCTGGCGCTGATGGGCGTTGAGGCGGCCGAGGAAATGCGCTGACCGCTAAAAAATTTGGCTTCTCTTTCGCGCGATCGCTTTAAGGATAGGACCATGCGTAAGCGTGAGCGCATGAAGGGGCGGATATGAGCGACGGCCGGACATATGACGATCAGGGGCTTCCTTGGCTCGAAGCGGTCGATGACGAGGATGGCCCGCGCGGCGTGTCGGCGAAGAAGATGCTGGCAGCGTTGCTCGTGGTCGTGGTCGCTGCGGCGGTTGTCGCCGGCACCTTTTTCTGGATCGGCCGGCGCGATGGGCCGGTCAGCGGCGCGCCGGAGCTGATTCGCGCCGAGACGACGCCCTATAAGGTTCGCCCGGACGATCCCGGAGGGCTCGACGTGGCCGGCGAAAGCGGGACCGCTTATTCGACCAGCGCCGGCGAGGACCCCGACGCCGCGCTCGACATGGGCAATCTCCCCGAGGGTGTCGAAGCGCCGGCTCCGGAGCCGGCCGCGGGCGCTCCGGCAGAGCCCGCTCCTGCGCCTCCGCCTCCCGCAGCAGCGCCGGAGCCCGCCCCGGCGGCGGGCGGTCCGACAATCCAGCTCGGCGCCTACGGTTCGACGATCAAGGCCGAGACCGCGTGGGGAATGCTGTCGGGCCGCTTCCCCGAGGTCGCCGCGCTCAGCAAGTCGGTGGTCAGCGCGACCGTCGGCGGCAAGACGGTCCATCGGCTGCGTGCCGTCGGCTCCGCGGCGCAAACTCGTGCCGCCTGCTCCGCGCTCACCGCGGCCGGCGAGAGCTGCATGGTGGTCAATTGATGCAAGCGGCGATCTATGGCCTTGCCGGCTTGAAACTTGATGCCGACGAAGCCGCTTTCTTCCGGGATGCCCAGCCGGCGGGCTACATCCTGTTCCAGCGCAACATCGAAACCCGCGAGCAATTGCGCCGGCTGACCGATAGTTTGCGGAGCCTGGAAGGCCATGACGAAGTCGCGATCCTGATCGACCAGGAAGGCGGCCGGGTGGCGCGGATGGCGCCGCCGGTGTGGCCCGCCTTCCCCAGCGGCGAGGCATTCGACCGGCTCTATCAGCTTGCTCCGTCGTCGGCGATCGAGGCGGCGCGGGTCAACGCCCGCGCGCTCGGCCTGATGCTCCACGAGGCGGGCGTGACGATCGACTGCCTGCCGATGCTCGACGTGCGGCAGCCAGGCGCCAACGACATCGTCGGCGACCGCGCGCTTGGCTCGGAGCCGATGCAGGTCTCCGCATTGGGCCGCGCGATCCTGGACGGGCTTGCGTCGGCCGGGGTGCTTGGGGTGATCAAGCACATCCCAGGCCACGGACGCGCGCTGGCCGATAGCCACCTCGAGCTACCCGTGGTCGACGCCGGCGAAGCCGAGCTTGCCGTTGACCTCGAGCCGTTCGAGCGGCTGCGCGAGGCGGCGATGGGGATGACCTCTCATTTGCTCTACACCGCATGGGACGCGACACGCCCGGCGAGCCAGTCGCCGATCGTGATCCACGACATCATCCGTCAGCGCATCGGCTTCGGCGGGTTCCTGATGAGCGACGACATCGCCATGGAAGCGCTCGCTGGCGACCATGGCCAGCGTGCCGCTGCCTGCGTCGCGGCCGGCTGCGACGCCGCGCTCCACTGCGACGGCACGATGGACAATATGAAGCTTGTCGCGGCGGCGGCCGGCGCGCTCACGCCCGAAGCCGAAGCGCGGCTGGCGCGCGCGATGGCGATGCGCTTCACGCCGGATGACGAAATGGATTTCGCGGAAGCGGTCGCGAAACGCGACGCGCTGCTGGCGCTGGTTTAGTCCGATATCCGCTCATCCTGAGTAGCCGCTGAGTCTTCGTCGAAGCGGCGTATCGAAGGATCCTTCGCTCAGTCCCTACTCAGGATGAGCGGTTGGATTTTTGCTAAGTCGCGTTACGCTCTGCTCGTGGACCCCGAATTCTTTCAGCCCCGACGTGACGACGACGCGCTTACCCTCACCCTCGACGGCTGGGAGGGGCCGCTCGACCTGCTCCTGACCCTCGCCCGGGCTCAGAAGGTTGATCTTCACGCCATCTCGATCCTCGCCTTGGTCGAGCAATATCTAACCTATCTCGACCAGGCGAAATCGCTCCGGCTCGAGATTGCCGCCGAC
>JALYQH010000246.1 GCA_030855945.1 Pseudomonadota bacterium
AGCATCAGCAGGCCAGCGTCGGGCCACCAGCCATGCGCCGACACGATCGGCAGGACGGCAAGCAGCGAAGCGAGAACGACGCTGAACGCCGGGACGGCGACGGAGGCGGGGTGGGGACCGCGCGTGAGGCGGGTCTTGCCGGTGAAAAGCGCTGAGCGGACCATCAGCGCGGCTCCTCTGGCCGTGCCGCTTCGGCGATTGCGGCCGGCTCGAACGGCGCTTCGACCAGGGCGAAGCTGATCCGGCCGGGATCGGCGAGCGGCACGGCGATCGCGCCATCGTCGTCGAGGCGGACGATGCGCGCGATCGGCCATAGCGGCGGATAAAGCCCGCCGGTGCCCGAAGTGATGATGATGTCGTTCTTGCGAAACGGGTTACGACCGACCTCGAGCGGTCGGACGTCGATCGTGCCGTCGCCGCGGCCGGTGGCGATGACCGGGAGGCCGCCGCGGATCAGCCGGGCGGGGACGATGTTGGCGCGGTCGCTGACGAGCAGCACGCGGCTGGCGAAGCGGCCGGCGTCGACCACTTGCCCGATCAGTCCGTCGGCGGCGCGCACCGGCATGCCCGCAGCGACCCCGTCGCGCGTGCCGACCGAGAGGATGGCGAAGCGGCGCGGGCTGGAGAATGACGAGCCGACCACGCGACCGACGGCGATGGTCCGGCGGTCGCGTTCGCGCAAATTCAGCGCGCGCTTGAGTTCGGCATTTTCGAGCGCGATCGCCTTGGCTTCGACCATCCGCCTGAGCATTGCCGCGCGCTGGCGCTTGAGCTCGCCATTCTGGCGGGCAGCATTCCAATAGTCCCCGGCTCCGCCGAACAGGCCGGTGACGGTGGTCGACACTTCGCCCAGCGCGACCGAGGCCGGCGCGGTGGCGTCGAGCGCGAAGCCGCGCACCGCCGCGAAGCTTTGCGGCGCCACGAGCGACAGGATCAGCATGATCAGTCCGACAACGACCGCCGCAACGGTCGCGACGAAGCCGAAGAACAGCCCATATTGGGCCCGCCTCGACCAGCCCGGGCGCGGTCCCGCCAAGGCCACCATGACCGCCTAGCTCCTAGGCAGTCTGAAGCACGCCGCGGAACTGCTCTTCCTCGAGCGCCCGGCCAGTGCCCAGCGCGACGCAGGTCAGCGGATCCTCGGCCACGGTGACCGGGAGACCGGTCTCGTCGCGCAACACTTCGTCGAGCCCTTGCAGCAGCGCGCCGCCGCCGGTCAGGACGATGCCCTGATCGCAAATGTCGGCGGCAAGCTCGGGCGCGGTATTTTCGAGCGCAATTCGCACGCCTTCGACGATCGTCCCGACCGGCTCCGACAGCGCTTCGGCGATCTGGCCCTGGTTGATGGAGATTTCCTTGGGCACGCCGTTGACGAGGTCGCGACCCTTGATGTGGACGGTCTTGCCGATGCCGTCGACCGGCGGCTTGGCAATTCCGACTTCCTGCTTGATGCGCTCGGCGGTGGCTTCGCCGATGAGGAGATTGTGGTTGCGCCGGACGTAGGAGGAGATCGCCTCGTCCATCTTGTCGCCGCCGACGCGGACCGAGGTGGTGTAAGCAAGCCCGCGCAAGCTGAGCACCGCGACTTCGGTCGTGCCGCCGCCGATGTCGACGACCATCGAGCCGATCGGCTGGGTGACAGGCATTCCGGCGCCGATCGCGGCGGCCATCGGCTCCTCGATCAGATAGACCGCCGAGGCGCCTGCGTTGGAGGCGGCATCGCGGATGGCGCGGCGCTCGACGGAGGTCGATCCCGAGGGGACGCAAATTACGATTTCGGGGAAGCGCCAGGCGCGCATCTTGCCGCCATGGACCTTGTGGATGAAGTGCTTGATCATCTGCTCGGCGACGTCGATGTCGGCGATAACTCCGTCGCGCAAGGGACGGATCGCCTCGATCTGGTCCGGGGTCTTGCCCATCATCAATTTGGCGTCATTGCCGACCGCCTTGACCCGCTTGACGCCGTTGATCGTTTCGATCGCGACCACTGACGGCTCGTTGAGGACGATGCCGCGGCCGCGGACATAGACCAACGTATTGGCCGTCCCGAGGTCGATCGCCATGTCGTGCGACATCCATTTGAACCAGCGTGCCCAGAACATGCTTTCCCCGTCTCTCGCTCTTCGTTGAAAATGAGCCGCCAGCCAGCGGGCCCGATTCACGATCCCTTATCCAAGCCCTTGTGAAGGCTGCATGAATCGCATCGGAAATTCAGCGCTTCGCAGGGTGGTTCGGATTGGGCTAGGACCGTTAACATGTCAATAAGAAGGCTGCCCTCGGAACTCATCAATCGCATCGCCGCGGGCGAGGTCGTCGAGCGGCCGGCGAGTGCGCTCAAAGAGCTGGTCGAGAATGCGCTCGACGCGGGGGCGACAAGCGTTGCGGTGCGCCTCGCGGCGGGCGGGCTCGACCTGGTCGAGGTGACCGACGATGGCTGGGGGATGGCGCCGGATGAGATGCGCCTAGCGCTCGAGCGACACGCCACGTCGAAGCTGCCCGATGACCATATCGAAGAGGTGGCGAGCTTCGGCTTCCGCGGAGAAGCGCTGCCGTCGATCGCCAGCGTCGCGCGAATGACGCTCGACAGCCGCACTGGCGACGGGGACGGCTGGCGGATCGAGATCGACCATGGCGCGGCGGCGGGCGAGGGGCCGGCGGCGCTCCCGCCCGGTACCCGGGTCAGAGTCGAGGGATTGTTCGACAAGGTGCCGGCGCGGCGCAAGTTCCTGCGCAGCCCGCGCGCCGAATATGCCGCCTGCCTCGACGCGGTGAAGCGCCTTGCTCTCGCCCGCCCTGATGTTGCCTTCACCCTCGACCATGACGGCCGCCGCACCCTGGCAGTGCAGGCGTCGGACGCTCCGATCCGCGTCGCGGCGCTTCTCGACCGCGAATTGGAACGTCACGGGCTGGGCGTGGATTGCCTGCGCGACGGGCTGCGGCTCACCGGGGTGGTCAGCCTGCCGACCTTCAACCGCGGCATGGCGGACCATCAATATCTGTTCGTCAACCGCCGGCCGGTGAAGGACCGGTTGCTGGTCGGCTCGCTCCGCGCTGCTTACCGCGACCTGCTCGCCCGCGATCGCCACCCGATCGCGGCGCTGTTCGTCGAGGTGCCGACGAGCGAAGTCGACATCAACGTCCACCCGGCCAAGACCGAAGTCCGCTTCCGTGACCCGGCGGCGGTGCGCGGGTTGATCGTCGGCGGCCTCCGCGCCGCGCTCGACGAGGCCGGGCATCGCAGCGTGGCGCGCGAGCAATTCGCCGCGCATGTGGCGTGGACGTCGGATCTCACCCATCCAGGTCATCCCCGCGGAAGCGGGGATCCCGCTTCTGTTTTCTTTCCGACGTCTAGCGGGACCCCCGCTTTCGCGGGGGTGACGGACAGGGTGGCAGACTTCGCCCCCCATGCCCGCGCGGAGCCGGCAACCGCGCCGGTGCCCGCCTTCCCGCTCGGCGTCGCGCGCGGGCAGGTCGCGGCGACCTATATCGTCGCCGAAGCCGAGGACGGGCTGGTGATCGTCGACCAGCATGCCGCGCATGAGCGGCTGGTGCTCGAGCGGATGCGGCGGGCGTCGAATGGCGGAGAAGTCGCGCGCCAGGCGCTGCTGCTGCCCGACGTGGTCGAGATGGACGAGCCCGACTGCGACCGGCTTGAAGCCGCCGCCGAGGAACTGGCCACGCTCGGGCTCGACATCGAGCGGTTCGGGCCGACCGCGATGCTCGTCCGCGCCACGCCGGCGCCGCTCGGCAAGGCCGATGTCCCCGGACTGCTGCGCGATCTTGCCGCCGAACTCGCAGAGCTTGGCACCGCGCTGACGCTGCGCGATCGGCTCGATCTCGTCGCCGCGACGATGGCGTGCCACGGCTCGGTGCGCGCGGGCCGAATCCTGTCGGTCGCCGAGATGAATGCCCTGCTCCGCGAGATGGAGATCACTCCCCATTCGGGCCAGTGCAACCACGGCCGCCCTACCTGGGTGAAATTGGCGCACGGCGATATCGAGAAATTGTTCGGGCGCCGCTGACGCCGCCGACCCGACGCTGACAAACGCGGCGCGATATGCTATGCCAAATTTTCAGCGAAAGGAGCGGGCCATGGGCACCGAGGACAAGAGCTATTTCGCGCGGCGCGCGGCCGAAGAGGCCGAACTGGCCGAGGTGGCGTCCGATCCGTCGGCGGCGGCGGCGCATCGCCGGCTCCAGCGCGGCTATATCGAGCGCGCCTCGATCGGCGAGCGCGAGCAGCAGGCAGCGGATCCGATCGGCTAGCCGCCGAGGAGTTTGCCGAGATTGCGACGGGCCTGCTCGACAGGTTGGTCCCTGGCTGCTCGGCGCGCGGCGTTGAGACGAGGATAGGCCGAGGCTTCCTCGTTGGCGAGCGAAGCGGCGAAATGGCCGTCGCGGATCGAGGCGAGGATCGCGCGCATTTCGGCTTTGACCCGCTGGTCGACGATGCGAGGGCCGCCGGTCAGAGCGCCATATTCGGCGGTGTTGCTGATCGCCTCGCGCATTCCGGCGATTCCGCGCGCCTCGATCAGCTCGGCGAGCAGCTTCAATTCGCCGACGCACTCCATGTAGGCGACCTCTTCGCTCACTCCGGCTTCGACCAAAGTGTCGAATCCGGCGACGAGAATTTCGGGCACGGCGCCCCACACCACCGCCGCTTCATTGAAAAGATCGGCTTCGCATTCCTCGGCGAAGCTCGAAGCGAGCAGCCCGGCGCGGCCGCAGCCGATGGCGCGGCCATAGGCCAGCGCGAGCGCCTCGGCCGAGCCGCTGGCGTCCTGCGCCACCGCGTAGAGCGCGGCCATGCCCTTACCCTCGACATAGAGCGAGCGCAGCGCGGTGCCGGGTCCCTTGGGCGCCACTAGGATCACGTCGAGATCGGGGCGGGGCTCGATCAGGCCGAAGCGGACCGCGAGGCCATGGCTGAAGCCCAGCGCTGCGCCAGGCTGCAGATGCGGCTCGACCTGCCGGTAGAGCGTGGCCATTTTTTCGTCGGGGGCGAGCAGCATGACCAGGCCGGCGCTGGCGGCGGCCTGCTCGATGCTGGCGGTTGCGATGCCCTCGCCTGCCGCGCGCGCGGCGCTGTTTGAACCGTCGCGCAAGCCGACGACGACGTCGATCCCGCTGTCGGCGAGGTTGAGCGCCTGGGGACGGCCCTGATTGCCATAGCCCAAGATCGCGACGCGCCTGCCGGCGAGCGGGGCAGGGTCGATGTCGGCGTCGCGAAGTATTTTCATCGGCCTCTCGCTACTCCGCCGTGCCGAGCAGCGCCAGCGCCGGGGCGAGGTCGACGAGCGGCTCGGCGAGGCGCGGCCAGTGGGCGGGCGGCTGGTTGGCGAACCAGGTATATTGGCGTTTGGCGTAGCGCCGCGTGGCGAGCTGGCCGGCGGCGATGGCTTGGTCCCGGCTGACCTCGCCGCGGACCAGCGCCCCAAGCTCGGCGACGCCGATCGCACGCATAGCCGGCAGCGCGGGATCAAGGTTGAGCGCCAGAAGTGCTTCGACCTCCGCGATTGCACCGCCCTCGACCATGTCTGCAAAGCGACGGTCGCAGCGCTCGACCAGCCAGCCGCGCGGCGGCAGCAGGATCAGCGGGCGAAGCGCGATCTGATCGCCGATTCCGCCGGCGCGCTGCTCCTGCCATTCGGCGAGCGTTCGTCCTGACGAGCGCACCACTTCGAGCGCTCGGGCGATGCGGGTGGTGTCGCCCGGATTGAGGCGCGCCGCGGCAACCGGGTCGAGCGGTGTTAGCGCGGCGAAGTTTTCCGTCACCCCGGCGGCGCGGACCTCGGCGCGGATGGCAGGGTCGATCGGCGGTACGGGAGCGATGCCCTCGAGCAGGGTTCGCAAATAGAGGCCGGTACCGCCGACCAGGATCGGAAGTCGGCCTTCGGCGTGGAGAGCGGCGATTTCCGCCTTGGCCAGTTCCGCCCAGTCGGCTGCCGAGCAGGGAGCGACGCCATCGCGGACCCCGTAAAGGCGGTGGTCGGCGCGCGCGCGGTCGGCGGGCGAGGGTGCAGCCGAGAGGATCGGGATATCGGCGTAAAGCTGGGCGCTGTCCGCGTTGATTACCGCGCCCCCGGTGGCCTCGGCGAGCGCGAGGCCGAGCGCCGACTTGCCGCTGGCGGTCGGACCGGCAATGAGGGCGACTGGAGGATTTGTCCGCTTGACCATTGCCACGCTGATAGCAGCCGAGCGGCTCGATGACAGGCTGCTGGCGGCGGCGCTTGGGCGCGCCCGGGGCGCGCGGCTGTCGCGCTGGGTCGAGCCGGGGAGCGCGGCGGACATCGAAGGCAACGTCGACCGGACAGTCTATGAGGGGTGGGAAGGGATCGACATCATCGTCCATCCGCCCGGCCCATGCGAGAAGAAATTGCTCGTGGCCGACATGGATTCGACGATGATCGGGCAGGAATGCATCGACGAGCTTGCCGATTATGCCGGGGTCAAGCCGCAGGTCGCGACGATTACGGAGCGGGCGATGCTCGGCCAGATCGATTTCGAGGGCGCGCTGCGCGAGCGGGTCGCGCTGCTCGAAGGGCTAGAGGAGTCGGCCATTGCTCGCTGCCTCGCCGAGCGCGTGCGGCCCAATCCCGGGGCGAAGACGTTGGTCCGCACGATGCGCGCGCGCGGCGCCGCGACTTTGCTGGTGTCGGGCGGGTTCACCGCTTTCGCCGGCCCGGTGGCGGAAGCGATCGGGTTCGAGCGGTTCGAGGCCAATTTGCTGGGCAGCCGCGCGGGCAAGCTGAGCGGGACCGTCTCGGGGCGGGTGGTCGACGCGGCGTATAAGGCCGCCGCGCTGATCGCGACGCGGGATGCGCTCGGGCTCGCGGTGCGCGACGTGCTGGCGATCGGTGACGGGGCCAATGACGTGCCGATGATCGAAGCGGCGGGGCTTGGCATTGCCTATCGCGCCAAGCCCGCCCTGGCGGAAGTCGCGCACGCGCGGCTCGACCATCATGGCCTCGACGCTTTGCTATGGGCGCAAGGCATCCCGCGCGCCGAGTGGGTCCACGCCTAGCGCGCCGCGACCGCGAAGCAGGCCTGGCCGAGCCGGGCGCAAGCGGCGGTGGCCGCGGCGCGGCTTTCGTAGGGGCCTACCTGGAGCCGGACCACCTTGTCGGCGGCGATGTAATAGGGCTGGTGACCTGTGAGCTTGCCGGCCAGCTTGGCGAACAATGCTTCGGCCGACGATCGCTGGCCGAATGCGCCAAGCTGAATGCGCCAGTCGCCCGAGGCGGCGATAGCGGGCTTGGCCGGGGTTCGTGCGGATGCGATAGCCGGTTTGGCCGGAGCTTCCCGGGCGGCTGCGGATTTTGCCGCGACCGGCTTGGCGGGGGAGGGCGATGCCGCCTTCGGCTGGCCGCCAGCCATCGACCTGGCAAGCGCGACACCCTTCTGGCGTTGTTCCAGGGCCATGGCTTCATCGAGATCGGCGAGCGTTGCCTTCGCCGGGGGCAGGCCCTGAGCGGCGGCGCGGCTGACATAAGCGTAAGCGGCCACCGGGTCGGCCGTGACCCCGTCGCCATTGTAGAGCGCGGTGCCGTAGAGCAGCATCGCCCGGGGCTCGCCTGCGTCGGCCGCGCGCTTGAGCCAGCGCATCCCGCTTATGCGATTGCCGTTCTGAAACAGCAGGATTCCGAGGTTCAATGCGGCGTCGATATGGTCCTTGCGCGCGGCCTGTTCGAACAAGCCCTGGGCCTGCGCAAGATCGATTGGCACGCCTTTGCCGAGGCGATAAGCCTGGCCGAGATTGAAGGCGGCGTCGGCATCGCCCTTCGCGGCGAGCGGTCGCCACGCGGCGACCGCCGCTGCATGATCGCCCTTCTGCCAAGCCTCGATTCCGCCGCGAACGGTCTGCGCGCTCGCCTGCGCCGCGACCGAACCAGCCAGGACCAACGCCGAGCCCAACAATCCAGTTAGCTTCATCCGACGTTCCACCCGGTTCACGCAACTTGCTCAAGCCAGCCTAGCCGGACTTGCGCCGAGAGCAACAAGATCGGACCCCGATTAACCAATATTTAGGTCCTTTGCCGTCAGATGAGGCCAATTCAGCGTCATTTGGGCGAGGGGAATAGAATGCGCGTTCTGGCTATGGCATCGCAGAAGGGCGGATCGGGGAAGACGACCCTGTCCGGTCATCTCGCGGTGCAAGCGCAATTGGCGGGCGCCGGTCCCGTCTGCCTGATCGACATCGATCCGCAGGGGAGTCTCGCCGACTGGTGGAACGAGCGGCACGACGACATGCCGGCCTTTGCCCAGACGACGGTCGCGCGGCTGGCGTCCGATCTTGAGGTGCTTCGTCAGCAGGGCTTCCGCCTTGCTGTCATCGACACTCCGCCCGCCATCACCATGGCGATCCAGTCGGTCATCGCGGTCGCCGAGTTGATCGTCATTCCGACTCGTCCCAGCCCGCACGATCTGCGAGCGGTCGGCGCCACGGTCGATCTGTGCGACCGCGCCGGCAAGCCATTGCTGTTCGTCGTCAACGGCGCCACGCCCAAGGCCAAGATCACCTATGAAGCCGCGGTCGCGCTGTCGCAGCATGGCACCGTCGCCCCGGTCACGCTCCACCACCGCACCGATTATGCCGCCTCGATGATCGACGGCCGCACGGTGATGGAAGTCGACCCCAAGGGACGTTCGGCGCGCGAAGTGATCGAACTGTGGGACTATATTTCCGACCGGCTGGAAAAGAATTTCCGCCGTACGGTGTTCGCGGCTCCCAATGCCGCTGCGCCCATCACGCCGCGTCCCGTCGGGGGCTTCGGCCGCCGCGTCGCCGGCCAGTAAGGAGTGGTCGCGATGGGAGAGCCCAAGGCTTTTGCCTCATTGTCTTCGGGGCTGCTCGCCCGCAAGGGTGCCGCCCGCCCGGCGATGCGTCCGCAGGGCTTCGGCCAGGTTGGCTCGGGCCTCGAGGATCTCGGCTGGAACGACATGGGCTTTGAAGCGCCCAAGCCCGCGCTGGCCCCGCTCCGTGACGATTTGCACGATGCGTTCGGCGAGGAATTGCCCGAGCCGGCGCTGCGCAATCCGCTCGCCGCGCTGACCCCGGTCGCTTCGCCGGTGCACGACCAGCAGGCTGAAATAGAAGACCGCTTCGGCGGCTACACCGACGATGCCGGCGAGGAAGAAGAAGTCGACGACACCGCCGAGCTTTATGATCCGGGCGCCATGGAAGCGGAGGGCGACGACGAGGAAGAGGAGGCCGAACTCGACGAGGTCGAGCGCGCGCCATTGATCCAGACCAAGGCGGCAAGGCCCGCGACGGTGGCGATCGAACCGATCGCCGAGCAGGTCGCCGAACCGGTTGCGCTCGAGCAAGTCATTGAGCCGATCGCGTTCGGGCCGGTCGTTGCACCGGTCGCGGCCGCCCCCGTGGTTGAGCTGGTTCGGCCCGCTGTGGTCGCGACCCCGGCCCGATCGCGGCAGCCGCGCGCCGCGCCGGGAAGCAAGGCCAAGGCCGCGTTCACGCTTCGCCTCGATAGCGACCGCCATCTTAAGCTTCGCTTGGCCTGCGCCGTCACCGGCCGCTCGGCGCAGCAATTGGTGACCGACGCACTCGACGAACTGCTTGCTTCGATGCCCGAGCTCGCCAGCATGGCGGAGCGGGCGACGAAGCAGCGCAACTAGAGGGATTGGGACCATGTCGAAGCCATATCATTGGGGACGCACCCTCACCGCCATCGGGTTGGTGGCGGCGCTCGCCGGCTGCTCGGGGGCGATGTCGGGTACCAAGAGCGCTTCGGCACAGGATGCGAATTTCGATGCTTCGAAGGTCGGCCTTGCCACCAAGGCGCAGGCGGCGATGGCCGCGAACGATCTCGTTACGGCGGTCAGTCTCGCCGAAACCGCAGTCGAATATCGCCCGCAGGATGCTACCTTTCGAACGCTGCTAGGCAACATCTACCTTGCGTCGGGCCGGTTTGCCTCGGCCGAGGCGACTTATCGCGATTCGCTCAGTCTCGTTCGGGCGCAGCCGCAGGTTATCCTCAAGCTGGCGCTAGTCCAGATCGCGCTCGGCAAGACCGATGAAGCGAGCGCCATGCTGGCCTCCGCTCAGTCGATAATCGACCCGACCGACCTCGGCCTCGCACTGGCGCTGGCCGGACGTCCGGACCAAGCGATCATGGTGCTCGAGCCCGCCGCGCGCGCTCTCGGCGCAGACGCCCGCACGCGTCAAAACCTCGCTTTGGCGCATGCGCTTGGCGGCGATTGGGATTCGGCGCGGGCGATTGCCGGGCAGGATCTTCCCGCCGATCAGCTCGACGCTCGCGTCGACCAGTGGATGGCGCTCGCCAAGCCCGGCCAGGCCGGGGCCCAGATCGCCAGCTTCATCGGCGTCACCCCGGTCGCTCTCGATCCGGGCCAGCCGGTCCGGCTCGCCTTGAATACGGCGCAGACCCCGACCCGGGTTGCCGAGGCCCCGCAGGTCATGCCGATCGCGATGTCCGCGCCGATGCCGATGGCGATGCCGGCTCCGCCGCCCGTCGCCGAAGCCGTGGCGCCTTATGCCGAGCCGGTCGAATATGCCGCGCCGGTTGTCGAGGCCGCCGCTTATGTCGCGCCGGCCCCGGTCGAAGTCGCCGCTCAACCCGCGGTCGAGGCTCCGATCGCCGCTGCGCCGCCAGTTAAAACGAGGGCGGCAGTCGCTGCCGCGCCGCGCAAATCGGCCGGACTGCGCTCGCCGCGGCCCGCGCTGACGCTGGCGGCGGTGCGCCTGTCGCAGTCGCTTCCCGAAATTCGCCGAGCGGCAATGCCGAACGTCGGTCGCAGCCGGGCGGTGGTCCAGCTCGGCGCTTATGATGCACGCAATTTGATCCCCGGGGCATGGACCCGCCTAGCCGCCAAATATGGCTCGCTCGGCGGTTATACTCCGGTCACCGCGCGCTTCGAGAGCGCCGACCGCACTTTCTACCGCCTGTCGGTCAAGGGCTTCACCAGCGACCGCGAAGCGATGCAGCTATGCGTCTCGCTGAAGCGGGCCGGGGCCAAATGCTTCGTCCGCGCCATTTCGGGCGACGCGCCGATCCGGATGGCTTCGCGCTAGGGCCTGTCGGCGGTTAGACGGTCGAGGCAGGCCATCCGCACCGCGACGCCCATTTCGACCTGCCGCAGGATCAGCGAGCCGGTCGGGTGGTCGGCAAGATCGCTTTCGATCTCCACGCCGCGATTGATCGGGCCGGGGTGCATGATCACCGCGCCGTCCGCGGCGCTCGCGAAGCGCTCGGCAGTCAGCCCGTAGCGCGTCAGATATTCGCCCGGCGCGTCGCCTAGCTCCTCGGTCATCCGCTCGCGCTGGACGCGCAGCATCATCACCACATCGGCACCCCGCACCGCCTCGTCGATCCCCGTCGCGGAACAATCGGGCGGGATCAGCGAGGGCGGCCCGGCGAAGCACAGACTGGCGCCTAATCTCGTCAGCAATTTGGCGTTCGAGCGCGCGACCCGGCTGTGGACGATGTCGCCGCAGATCGCGATCTTCAGGCCCTCGACCCGCCCGAAATGCTGGCGGATCGTCGCGGCGTCGAGCAGCGCCTGCGTCGGATGCTCGCCGGTGCCGTCGCCGGCGTTGATGACCGGGCAGTCCATGATCGGCGCGATGGCCGCCGCCGCTCCGGTGATGCCATGGCGGAGAATTAGGGCGTCGGGGCGCATCGCATTGAGGGTGTGTGCGGTGTCCTCGATCGTCTCGCCTTTCTTGATCGAGCTATGTTCGACCTGCATCGTCACCACCTCGGCCCCGAGGCGTTTCGCCGCGATCTCGAACGACAGCAGGGTGCGCGTCGAATTTTCGAAGAAGGCGTTGACGATGGTCAACCCGGCTAGCGCGTCAGCTTGACGACGCGACTGGCGGTTGAAGGCGAACCAGCGCTCGCCCTCGTCGAGGATCGCTTCAATGTCGGCATCGCCAAGGTCGTCGATCGAAAGTAAGTTCATCGAACCTCCGCTAATCGGGTCGCGGCAAATGCGCCAGCGCGTCGATCGCCGCCTGGAGGATGTGGGCGGCGGCGTGGGCATCAATCTTCTCAGCGCGGCGCGCGCGGCTCATGTCGGCCTCGATCATCGTCCGCTCGACCGCAACCGTCGACCAGCGTTCGTCCCACAGCAACAGGGGCAGGTCGAGCGTCAGCAGGTTGCGGGCGAAAGCGCGGACCGACTGGGTGCGGGGGCTGTCGCTGCCGTCGAGGTTGAGGGGCAGGCCGATGACCAGCCCGGCGAGGCCGTTGCGCGCGATGAATATTCGAAGCAGTTCGACGTCGGCCGAGAATTTGGTGCGGCGGATGGTTTCGGCGGGGGTGGCGAAGCTCCAGCTCACATCACAGGTGGCAAGGCCGATCGTCTTGGTGCCGACGTCGAGCCCGCCGAGCCGGCCGCCGGGAACGGCAGAGGCGAAATGGGCCGCGGAGAGGTGGATCATCGGGCGAAGGCTGCCATTCGCCGCTCGGCGTCGGCGCGGATCGAGCCCCAGAACAAGGCATAGTCGTAGACGTGGTAATTGTTGCCCGGCAGGACGTAGGGGC
>JALYQH010000124.1 GCA_030855945.1 Pseudomonadota bacterium
TTGTGGTGCAGCGCGTGCGGCACCCCGCTTGCCGAGCTGGTCATGAACACGGCGGTGCCGGGCACTCGCGTGGCGCTCGCCGCGGCCGATTTGATGAACACTTCGATCGGCAGGCTCTGCTCGTTCATCCGGGCGATCATCAGCCTTCGTCCCGCCGCCCATGTCGTGAGCAAGGTGAAGGCGAACAGCCCGATCACCAGCGGGAACCAGCCGCCGTCGGGAACCTTGAGCAGATTGGCGCTGAAATAGAGCAGGTCGACCGTGAAGAAGACGGCGAGCAACGCGCCCGCCACCCAGCGATTCCACTTCCACAGGTTGAACAGCACCACCGCGATCAGCACCCCGTCGATGAGCATCGCCCCGGTCACTGCAATGCCATAGGCAGCGGCGAGGTTGGACGAGCTGCGGAAGGTCAGCACGAGCAGGATGACCATCACCATCAGCGCCCAGTTGATCACGGGAATGTAAATCTGCCCCGCCGCGCTTTCGCTGGTGTGGGTGATGTGGAGCCGCGGGATGAACCCGAGCTGGATCGCCTGTTGGGTCACTGAAAAGGCGCCCGAAATCACGGCTTGGCTAGCGATGATCGTCGCAAAGGTCGCGAGAATCACCAGCGGCAGGCGCAGCATTTCCGGAGCGAGGAAGAAGAACGGATTCTTGACCGTCTCGACCGCCTCGGCCGGGCTCATCGCCAGCAGCATCGCGCCCTGCCCCATATAATTGAGCAGCAGCGAAGGTAGCACGAAATACAGCCACGAATAATTGATCGGGCGGCGACCGAAATGCCCCATGTCGGCATAAAGCGCCTCAGCGCCGGTGACGGCGAGCACGACCGAGCCCATGGCGATGAACGCCGGGACCGGATCGTCGAGGAAGAAAGCGAACGCGTTCCACGGGTTGAACATGTTCCAGATCACCGCCGGATGATCGACGATGTGGTACAGGCCGAGCACCGACAGTGTGATGAAATAGATGAGCATGATCGGCCCGAACAATTGCCCGACCTTGGCGGTGCCGCGCGACTGGATCGCGAACAGTCCGACGAGGATGATGACCGCCAGCGGGATGACGAACGGCTCTAGGCCCGCGTTGACCGTCGTCAGACCCTCGACCGCCGACAGGACAGAGATCGCCGGAGTGATCATGCTGTCGCCGTAGAACAGAGCGGTGGCGAACACGCCGAGCATGACGATTCCGGCCGTCCAGCGCTTCTTGTCGCTGGTCGAGCGGTTGATCAGCGCGAGCAGGGCGAGGCTTCCGCCCTCCCCTTTGTTGTCGGCGCGCATGATGATCGACACATATTTGATCGAGACGATGATCATCATCGACCAGAAGATCAGGCTCAAGACCCCGTAAATGTGGAGCTGATCCGGGGCGAGCGTGTGATGCCCGGCAAACGTCTCGCGAAAGGCGTAGATCGGCGAGGTGCCGATGTCGCCGAACACGATTCCGACCGCGCCGACCGCCAGCTTGGCGAGCGAGCCCTTGGCGTGGCCGGGACTCGACTCCGCGCTGGCCTCCTCGGCGCCGCCGGTCGCGGTGATGTTCATGCTCTATCGGCCCTCGGCGCACCGGACGGCGCGGCGCGACGCCCTAGCACCGCCAAAAAGGCGCTGCAATCGGCGCCGCTCCCGTCTATAGCCCCGCCCTGTCCCGTCTTGGAGCGAACCATCATGCGCGTCGGTGTCCCGAAAGAAATCAAGAATCACGAATATCGGGTCGGCCTGACGCCGGCCTCGGTCGGCGAGCTGGTTGCTGCCGGCCACGAAGTGTTCGTCGAGACCAACGCCGGGACCGGAATCGATTTCGCCGACGCCGCTTACACCAAGGTCGGCGCGACGATCCTGCCGACCGCGGCCGAGGTGTTCAGCCGGTCGGACATGATCGTCAAGGTCAAGGAGCCGCAGCCGGGCGAGATCGCCATGCTCGAGCCGAGGCATCTCCTGTTCACCTACCTGCACCTCGCCGCCGACAAGCCGCAGGCGGAGGGGCTGATGAAGTCGGGCGCGACCTGCATCGCTTATGAAACCGTCACCTCGCGCTCGGGCGCGCTGCCGCTCTTGAAGCCGATGAGCGAAGTCGCCGGGCGCATGTCGATCCAGGTCGGCGCCCATTATCTCGAAAAGGAGCAGGGCGGCCGCGGCGTTCTGCTCGGCGGCGTGCCGGGAGTCGCCCCGGCCAAGGTCGCGATCCTCGGCGGCGGTGTCGCCGGGATCAATGCCGCGCAAATGGCGACCGGCCAGCGCGCCGACGTCACCATTTACGACATCAACAACGACCGGCTGGCCGACCTCGACATGCATTTCGGAAGTCAGATCAAGACCGCCTTCGCGTCGAAGGCGGCGATTGCCGAAGCGGTCAAGGAAGCCGAACTGGTGATCGGCGCGGTGCTCGTTCCGGGTGCCGCCGCGCCCAAGCTGGTCACCCGCGAAATGCTAAAGACGATGAAGCGCGGCTCGGTGCTGGTCGACATCGCCATCGATCAGGGCGGCTGCTTCGAGACCTCCAAGGCCACCACCCATGACGATCCGGTCTACACGATCGAAGGCGTGATCCATTATTGCGTCGCCAACATGCCCGGCGCGGTGTCGCGGACCTCGGCGTTCGCGCTCAACAATGCGACGCTGCCATTCGCGCTCAAGCTAGCAAACCTCGGCGCCGAAGCGGCGATGGCCGAGGATCCGCACCTCGCCAACGGACTCAACGTCTCGGGCGGCAATATCCGCCACCAGGCGGTCGCCGAGGCGCTCGACCTGGAGTTCGTCCCGGTCTGACCTAGCGCGCCCGGCTAAGGTCGCTTTCGAGGGCGATCGCGGCATCCTCGACGAACGGCCGCCAGCTCGCCTCGGCGG
>JALYQH010000269.1 GCA_030855945.1 Pseudomonadota bacterium
AGCGAGGAAGGCTGATGGCCGCCAGATATATCGTCGCGTTGCTGGCGATGGCGGCGTCCCCCGCCCTGGCGCAGCAAGACCCGCTTGCCCCGATCGAGAGCCCGCCGACCAGCGTCGAGCCGCAGCAGATCGAACCGCTCGCCGCCCCGCTCCCCCCGCCCCCACCACCGCGCATCATTCCGCGCGACTGGCGCGGAGTGTTCGCGGCGATTCGCACCGAGGATTTCGCCGGCGCCGCGGCGGGAATAGCGACGCTGCCGGCCTCGGTGCTCACCCCGGTCGCCCGCGCCGAGCTATATACCGCGCGCAATTCGCCGCGGACGGAGCTTGAACCCCTGCTGGCACTGCTTGCCGAAGCCCCCGACCTGCCCCAGGCCGAGCAGCTCCAGCGGCTCGCGGTGGCGCGCGGCGCGGTCGAGCCGCCGCCAATCGCCTACACCCGTCCCGTCATCGGGCTAGGCAGCGCGCCGCGCCGCGGTCGAGCACGCTCGGTATCGGGCGAACCCGCCGCCGATGCGCTGATGATAGCGCTCGAACCGTTCGTCGACGCCAACGACGCGGCCAGCGCCGAGGCGCTGTTGCTCGAACAGACACCCTTCCTGACGACCGAGGCGCGCGCCGAAGCCGGGCAACGCGTCGCCTGGATCTATTATGTCCTTGGCCGCGATCCCGATGTGCGGCGTGTTGCCGACCAGTTTCGCAACGGCGCAGGCGGCGAATGGGGCGCCCAATCGGCCTGGGTCAGCGGCCTGGCCGCGTGGCGGATGAACGATTGCAACGCGAGTCAGACCGCATTCCGCGACGCGATGCGGCTCGGCACCGAGCGCGAATTCGTTGCCGGAGCGGCTTATTGGGGCGCGCGCTCGGCCCAGGCTTGCCGCCGGCCGCGCGAGGTTCAAGGGCTGCTGATGGCGGCCGCCCGTTCCCCCGAAAGCTTCTACGGGCTGGTCGCGCGCGAGACGCTGGGGATGCCGACGACGCTCCCCGCGCCGCGCCGGCTCGACCCCAACAGCCGGGTCGCCCGCTCGAACAATGTGCGCCGCGCGACCGAGTTGGTGGCGATCGGCGAAGTGGCGCTAGCCGAGCAGATGCTTCGCCACGAGGCCCGCATCGGCCCGCCCGCAGACCATGGCGAACTGGTCGCCGCGGCGCGGGCGCTCGATCTGGGCGGCGCGCAATATTGGCTGGCGCATAACGGCCAGCGCGGAGTCCAGGTTACTGCCGCCGACCGCTACCCGGCGCCGCGCTGGACCCCTGAGCGCGGCTGGCGGATCGATCCCGCGCTGGCCTTCGCCCATGCCCGGCAGGAAAGCGATTTCCGTCACGCCGCGGTCAGCCCGGCCGGCGCGGTCGGACTGATGCAGGTGCGCCCCGGCACTGCCGGCGATTTCGCGCGTCAGCGGGGCACCGCGCTCGGCAACCTCACCGACCCCCGCATCAATCTGGAATATGGCCAAAGCTATATCGAACTAGTGCGCCGCAACCCGATCACGCAGGGCCAATTGCTCAAGGTTATGGCCGCCTACAACGCCGGGCCGACGCCGGTGTCGCGCTGGAATTACATCAACGACAGGGGCGATCCATTGCTGTGGACCGAAAGCCTGTCGTACTGGGAAACCCGCTATTACGTGCCGACGGTGCTCAGAAATCTGTGGGTCTATCAGGGACTCGCCGGAGCTGAGCAGAGCAGCTTGCGCGAGCTGGCCGAGCATCGCTGGCCGGCATTTCCGACTTCGACGACGAGGCTGGCACGCTGAGATAAGTGCAACCAAGGGGTTGCATAACTTCACCTTTGATCTAAATAGGCAACCAGGAGGTTGCTTATGACTGACAAGATCGAAAAATCCACTTTCGTTCGCGCGCCGATCGAGAAAGTGTGGCGGGCGCTGTCCGACCATCGTGAGTTCGGAACCTGGTTCAAGGTCGACCTCGACGGGCCGTTTGTCGCGGGTGAGCGCTCGACGGGTAAGATGACCTATCCCGGATTCGAAGGCTATCCGTGGTTGGCATGGGTCACGGCCGTCGACGAACCGCGTCGTCTGGCGTTCGAATGGACGCCGGGACCCGAAGTCCCCGACGATCCCGAAACCGCGCCGCGAACGCTGGTCGAGTTCAACCTGGAGCCGGAGGGCGACGGGACGCGGCTCCATATCGTCGAATCGGGCTTCGATTCGCTGCCCGGGTCGCTCCGCGAAAGCGCGCTTCGGTCGAATCGCGAAGGCTGGAATATCCAGATCGAAAATCTCACCCGCCATGCCGAGGCCTGAACCGGCGGCGGTGTTCGCCGCGCTCGGCGAGCCGACGCGCCTTCGGCTGGTGGACCAGCTCGGCGACGGTCGGCGCTGCTCGATCGCCAGCCTGGCGCGCGACCTGCCGATGTCGCGACAGGCGCTGACCAAGCATTTGCGGGCGCTCGAAACCGCTGGGCTGGCGACCGCCGAGCGCGACGGCCGCGAGACGCTTTACCGGATCGATCCGGCCGGGCTGCTCGCGGCGGAAGCGTGGATCGGCAAGGTATCGGCGCAATGGGACAGCGCGATCGATCGGCTCAAGCGCCACGTCGAGGAGTAGCACGCCCCTTGTCACCCCGGGCTTAAGCCGGGGTGACGCTTCCGCGTCAGTTTGTTCTTGCTTCGTTCTCACGCGGCGCGCATCTCTTCGTCATGCCTATCGAGTCGACCAAGGCGCGGGGCGCGACCCGCAACGCTGTCCCCACCCGCTTCAATCTGAAGGAGCGCGTAGTCGAGGGCGACTGGCTCGACAGTGTTGAAGCGCTCGACGGGATTGCCCCGCGCCGGACCACGGTGACGATCGAGAAGCCCAAATCGATCCTCACCCGAAACTCGTCGCCCGACATCGGCTTCGACCGCTCGATCAACCCCTATCGCGGCTGCGAGCATGGCTGCATCTATTGCTTCGCACGGCCGACCCACGCTTATCATGATCTGTCGCCGGGGGTGGATTTCGAGAGCCGGCTGTTCGTCAAGCCAGACGCCGCCAAGCTTCTTCACGCCGCCCTGTCGCACCCCGGTTATGAGGCCGCGCCGATCGCGCTCGGCACCAACACCGACCCCTATCAGCCGATCGAGGAGCATTGGCGAGTGACGCGGTCGATCCTCGAGCTGCTGCTCGAGACGAAGCACCCGTTCAGCATCACCACCAAGTCCGACCGCGTGCTGCGCGATCTCGATATCCTCGTGCCCGCCGCAAAACTCGGGCTCACCGCGGTGGCGATCTCGGTGACGT
>JALYQH010000302.1 GCA_030855945.1 Pseudomonadota bacterium
CCCCGGCGAAGGCCGGGGTCCAGGAGCGCGTGAGCGCTGCTTCGCATCGCTTTGGCCCCCGGCCTTCGCCGGGGAACGGATTAGCCCAGGCCGTCGCCCTCGCCTTCCCAGACCGCATCTCCCGCCGCCGCGATTCAACCGGCGAGCAGTGGCAGTCGGTCGGCGGGCGCGGGTTTCGGCTCGACCCCGCGTCGCCGCTCGCGCGGAGCGAATGGCTGGCCGTGGCGGAAGTCGCCGGCGCAGCATCGGGCGCGCGCATCCTGTCGGCTGCAGCGATTGCGCTGGCGGGGATCGAGGAGTTGTTCGGCGATCGCATCGAGCACTATAGCGAAGTCCGCTTCGACCCGGCGACCGCCGCGATCAGCGCCACGCGCGGCCGCCGCCTCGGCGCAATCCGCCTGTCGTCCGCGCCCGACCCCAAGCCCGATCAGGCGGCGATCGAGGCCGGGCTATTGGAAGCGGTGCGCCGCCACAGTCTTGCGCTCCTCCCGTGGCCCGACACCGCGCTCGCGCTGCTCAAAAGGGCCGCGTTCGCCGCTGCCCACGAACCGGCAATTCCCGACCTGTCCGACGCGGCCTTGCTCGCCCGCCTCGATGAGTGGCTTCCCTCGCTCCTGGCCGGCAAGCGCCGTCTGGACTCGGTCGATCCCGGCGCGCTTCGCCACGCCCTCGACAGCCTGCTCGGATATGACGCCGCGCGTCAGGTCGAGCGCCTCGCCCCGTTCGCCTTCGCCTCGCCCGCCGGCTCGACCCACCCGATCGACTATGCCGCGCCGGGCGGCCCGGCGGTCGAGGTCCGCGCCCAGGCGCTCTACGGGCTCAAGGAGCATCCGATGGTCGCCGCCGGGCGCGTTCCGCTGACCATCGCCATCACCAGCCCGGCGCACCGCCCGATCCAGACGACCAAGGACTTGCCCGCTTTCTGGGCGGGGAGCTGGCGCGAGGTCGCCAAGGAAATGCGCGGCCGCTATCCTAAACACCCTTGGCCCGACGATCCCGCCGCCGCTCCGCCGACGCTGCGTAGCAAGCGCCGCTCTTGATTCCGCACTCGCCTTGCGCCACCTCGCGGGGCATGACCACCGCGCGCATCATCGAAGTGCAACGCCGCACGACCCAGTCGGGCAAGGCCCAGGACGGCAGCTGGACGCTGGAGTTCGAGCGCGAAGAGCCGCTCCGCCCCGACCCGCTGACCGGCTGGGCAGGATCGGGCGACACGCGCACGCAGGTCCGCCTCAACTTCGATACCAAGGACGAGGCCATCGCCTACGCCACCAAGAAAGGCTTTGACATTCACGTGGTCCCCGCCGCGCCGGTGTCGCTCAAGCTCCAGGCCTACGCCGACAACTTCCGCTAACTCATCTCCCCAGCCACCTTGCTGAATCCGACGGCTTGCGGCAGATTGGCCGGCGCCGAAGCCAGGGGGAAAGCTGCGTCCTGTTCGAATCGGTCTCGTCATCGGGACCCGGCCTGAGGCCATTAAGCTCGCCCCGGTCGCGGCCGCGCTGGCGCGGGCTGGCGCGCCCCCGTCGCTCTATCTGACCGGCCAGCATCCCGGGCTCGACCTCGCCGACCATGACCTGGGTCGCCTCGCCGCCGTCGCCCTGCGCTGTATCGGACGGAGCGACCCGCTCGATCATGTCGACGAGGTTGCGGCCGAGCTCGAACGCTGCTGGCGGCGCGACCCGCCCGCGCTGGTGATGGTCCAGGGCGACACGTCGAGCGCGCTCGGCGGGTCGCGCGCCGCCCAGCGCTGCGGATTGGCGCTTGCGCATGTCGAAGCCGGGCTTCGCACCTTCGATGCGCGCTCCCCGTGGCCCGAAGAGCAGTTCCGGACTGAGATCAACCGGGACGCCGCGCTGCTCTTCGCGCCGACCGCGATCGCCGCCGCCAATTTGCGGCGCGAACGCTGCGCCGGTACGCTCCACGTCACCGGCAATACGGGGATCGACGCGCTGGTGGCGCAGCTCGCCCAAATGCCGCGCCGCCGCCGCCGCGCGGTGAAGCGTCCCCACAAGCTGCTCGTCACCTGTCACCGGCGCGAGAATTGGGGGTCTGGGCTGAGCTCGCTGGCGAGCGCCCTCGTCACGCTCGCCCGGAGCGGCGATGTCGCGATCAGCGTTGTGCTCCATCCCAATCCCCATGTCGCCGAGGCGATGTGGAGCCTGCTCGGCGGCGAGCGCGCGATTCGCCTGGTCACCCCCCTCGGCCATGCCGCGATGATCGAGGCGATGCGCGCGGCCGACCTGATCCTCAGCGATTCGGGCGGGGTGCAGGAGGAAGCCCCGGCGATCGGGGTGCCGCTGCTGGTGCTGCGCGACAAGACCGAGCGGCCCGAGTGCATCGCCTCCGGCAACGCCCTGTTGGTCGGCACCGATACCGATCGCCTAATCGCCGAGGTTACCCGGCTGGTGAGGGATCCCGCCGCGCTGGCGGCGATGGCCGTGCCGCGCTTTCCGTTCGGCGACGGCCATGCCGCCCCGCGCATCGCCGCGCTGGCGCTGGCCTGGCTCGATACGCGCCGCGAAGACGGGCGCCCCCGCCCGTCCGCTGACCGCTTGATTGACAGCGGGCGCGACCTCCAGCATAGGGCGCCCGCGCCACCCACTCCATGCGATGGCCCCTTCGTCTAAGGGTTAGGACGCGGCCCTTTCACGGCTGAAATACGGGTTCGAATCCCGTAGGGGTCACCATCCGCCACCGGCATCGGTCGCGGGCGGCGCTACACCGAACTCGCCGAGCCCCCGGTCGGTCCCGCACAGCCGGTCCCAATGGCGGAAATAGAGTCCGTAATTGCAGCGATATTTGTGGTGATGAAGCTGATGATGGCTGGCGGTGATCAGCCACTTTCCTAGCTTCCCGTGGACAACGCCCCGCGGAAACATTTCCCAGCCCATATGGTTCGTCACCCCCATCAGCGTCATGATTGCGAGCACGAGCCCGAGCATCGCGGCGTGGATGGGAATGAGAAACACGAGCAGCGGGACGACCAGCGCGCCGCTCACCGCCTCCCACGGATGGAAGCTCATCGCCGCCCAGGCGGTCGGCGGGCGGCTGGCGTGATGGACGGCGTGCATCCTTTTATACCAACTCGGCCGGTGCATCAGCCGGTGGGTCCAGTAGAAATAGGTGTCGTGAATGAGCAGAAATGCCAGCACCGACGCCGGCATCCACCACCGGGGATAGGCCGCCGCATCGCTGTAAATCCGCGTCCAGCCCCGCTCCTGCCAGGCCCAGGCGACGAGCCCCGCGGGCACGCCGTAAATTGCCGCCGAGGCGAGGCTCCAGCGAAACTCGCTCCACATTTGCGGCCGCTGCATCGCCAGCCGGCCCGGATAGCGCCGCGCCGTCCACGCGGCAAACAGCCCGCTGGTGATGACGTAGCGAAGTGCGACAATCAGCGTCATCGCCAGCGCGGACAGGAGCAGGGCGGAAGCCATGCCCGGAGACTAGGCGTGCGGAGCCCGCGCCGCTAGAGCCGAGCCGATGCCTGCCCCGCGCCCCGACCTCATCATCCTTGGCGGCGGGCTTGCGGGCGGGCTTGCCGCATTGGCGCTGCGCAGCGCTCGGCCCGATCTCAAGCTGGCGCTGATCGAGCCGGGTGCGGCGATCGGCGGCAACCATCTGTGGTCGTTCTTCGACAGCGACGTGGACCCGGCCGACGCGGCGCTGGTCGAGCCGCTGATTGCGCATCGCTGGCCGGGCTATGAAGTGTGCTTCCCGGCGCATCGGCGCCGCATCGAACAGCCCTATCGAACGATCGAAAGCGAGCGGCTGGACGCCGCGGTGCGTCGCGCGATGCCCGCGGAGGCGGTCATCCGCGCCAGCGCGGTCGACGCCAGCCCGATCAGCGTCACGCTCGGCGACGGCACGACCATGCTCGCCGGCGCTGTGCTCGACGCGCGCGGGCTGTCGGAAGCCCCGGCCGGAATGACATGCGGCTGGCAGAAATTCTGCGGTCAGACCTTGTCGATTCCGGCCGGCCACGGGCTCGAGCGGCCGATGGTGATGGATGCGATTGTCGATCAGGCCGAAGGCTATCGCTTCGTCTATTGCCTCCCCTTCTCCGCCACCGAATTGTTCGTCGAGGACACTTATTATTCGGACACGCCCGATCTCCACCGCGACGTCCTTGTCTCGCGAATTGCGGATTATGCGGCCAAGCAAGGCTGGCAGGTCGCGGGGGTGCTGCGCGAGGAGGCCGGAGTGCTGCCGGTGGTGATGGACGGCGACTTCGACGCCTTCTGGCCGGCCGCCGACCGCGCCGCGCGCGCCGGGGTCCGCGCCGGCCTGTTCCATCCGCTGACCAGCTACTCGCTGCCCGACGCGGTGCGCTTCGCATCATGGCTCGCAAAGGATGCTCCGATCGACGCACGGCTCGGCGGTGCGGCGCGCGAGTATGCGGCCCGGCATTGGCACGGCGGCCGGTTCGACCGGCTACTCGCGCGAATGCTGTTCAAGGCGGCCGATCCTCCGGAGCGCTACCGCATCCTCGAGCGCTTCTACCGCCTGCCCGCGCCGCTGATCGCGCGCCTTTACGCCGGTCGCTCGACGCTCGCCGACCGCGCGCGCATCCTCGCCGGCAAGCCCCCCGTATCTATCCGACGCGCGATCGGCGCGATGACGGAGAAAATGTGAAAACGGCAATCGTCATCGGCTCGGGCTTCGGCGGGCTGGCGCTTGCCATCCGCCTTCAGTCGGCGGAGGTGCAAACGACCATCGTCGAGGCGCGCGACAAGCCCGGCGGGCGCGCTTATTATTGGGAGCGTGACGGCCACGTCTTCGACGGCGGGCCGACCGTCATCACCGATCCCGATTGCCTGAGGCGGCTGTGGCAGCTCAGCGGCCAGGACATCGCCCGCGATGTCGAGCTGGTGCCGATCACGCCCTTCTACGCGCTCGACTGGCCCGACGGGACGCGGTTCGATTATACCAATGACGACGAGCAACTCTTCGCCTCGATCGCCGCGCTCAACCCGGCCGATGTCGAAGGCTATAAGCGCTTCCTCGCTTACTCCGCCGGAGTCTATGAGGAAGGCTATCTCAAGCTCGGCACCAAGGCGTTCGAGAGCTTCGGCGACATGCTTAAGGCCGCCCCCGCTCTGGCCAAATATCGGGCGTGGCGCTCGGTCTATTCGATCGTCTCAAAGTTTGTAGCCGACGAACATTTGCGACAGGCATTATCTTTCCACACCCTGCTCGTCGGCGGCAATCCGATGACCTGCTCGTCGATCTACGCGCTGATTCATAAGCTCGAGCGCGACGGCGGCGTGTGGTTCGCCATGGGCGGCACCAACCGGCTGATCGCCGGGATGGTCGCTCTGTTCGAGCGGCTCGGCGGCACGCTCCGCCTCTGCGACGCGGTGGTGGCGATCGAAGTCGAGGACGGCCGCGCTAAGGCGGTGCGAACCGCGAGCGGCTGGCGCGGCGAGGCGGACGCGGTCGCCAGCAACGGCGATGTGATCGCCAACTACGGCCTGATCGAAGGCGACGCGCGCGGGCCGAAGCAGGTCAAGGCGCTCAAGAAAAAGCGCTATTCGCCATCGCTGTTCGTGCTTCACTTCGGGCTCGAAGGGACCTGCCCCGACATTCCCCACCACATGATATTGTTCGGCCCGCGCTACCGCGAACTGCTCGGCGACATTTACGACCGCGGCACCGTGGCAAGCGACCCCGCGCTCTATCTCCACCATCCGACGGCCACCGATTCGTCGATGGCGCCGCCGGGCTGCTCGACCTTTTATGCGCTCGCCCCGGTACCGCACCTTGGCAAGGCGCCGGTTGACTGGGACAAGGAAGGCGAGCCTTATGCCCAGACGATCCTCGACACGATCGAGGCCCGGCTGATCCCTGACATCCGCCGCCGAATCCGCACCCGCTTCCAT
>JALYQH010000327.1 GCA_030855945.1 Pseudomonadota bacterium
GACGAATCCCCGCACGCTGATTCGCCGCACCAGCAGCGCTAGCCGCCCGTCAGCCAGCCGCGCCGCGTCGGCGGTGCCGCGCGGCGCCGCGAATCCGCGCCCGCCATCCGCCGCGACCGCATTCCCGCCGCTTTCCGGAAGCGCGAACACCGTTCCCATCTGATCGGCAGCCAGCGCCTCGGCTCCCTTGTTGCGCGCCCAATCCACGTCGAGCCAGCGCTGGCCGAGCGAGCGGGTGAACCCCCAATCGAACAGCCATAGCGAGTGACGTGTCTCATACCCGACCCACCAGCCGCGCCCGAGCGGATCGCGAAGCAGCGATTCGCTGTCGCGCGACGATTTGCGCCGCCCGTCGCCAGGACCCGCGGGAAGATCGTGAAACCGAACGTCGAGGGACTGGCTGGTCGCGACGGGCGGCTTGAAGCGGAGCACGACCCCCGAATCGGTCAGCGCTACCAGTTCGCCCTCGTCATGAGCCAAGGCCGACAAGCCGCCGAAGCGCGGCTCGGGCACGGTCAGGCGCCAGACCCGGACATCAAGTCTGGTCGCCGGCGCTGCGATCTCGCTGGCAAGGCCGGCGACGGTGACATCGGGCAGAGTCGGCCGGTTGGACTGCTGATTGAGCCAGAAGGCGAAGGCCATGATCGGTGCGGCGAAAATCAAGCCGTTGGAAAACAATGATTTGCTGAACGGACGCTGCACGGACCGTTCAGGCTTCCATCAGCGCGAATCGGTCATAAGCCTCTGTAACGGCGAGGCTTTCCCCCTTTTGCCTCGCCGTTACGCCGGCCATGGCGAACAAGTTCCCTCGCGTCGCGTAGTGAGGGGGGCCCGGCACTTGTTGCTTAATTCGTGCCGGGCCCATCTTGTTGCCCTCCGTCATTCGCCGTCGAACAAAGAGGCGAGCTGATCGATCAACGCCCCGCCCAACTGCTCGGCGTCCATGATCGTCACCGCTCGGCTATAGTAGCGCGTCACGTCATGGCCGATGCCGATCGCCGCCAACTCGACGCTCGACCGGGTCTCGATCCAGCCGATCACCTGCCGCAAATGCTTTTCCAAATAGGTCCCGCCATTGGCCGACGCGGTCGAATCGTCGACCGGCGCGCCATCTGAGATGACCAGCAGGATGCGCCGCTCCTCGGGGCGAGCGAGCAAACGGTTATGCGCCCAGATCAGCGCCTCCCCGTCGATATTTTCCTTGAGCAACCCCTCACGCATCATCAGCCCGAGGTGGCGCCGCGCGTGGCGATAAGGCTGGTCGGCACGCTTGTAGATGATGTGGCGAAGGTCGTTGAGCCGACCCGGTTCGGGCGGGCGCCCTTCCGCCAGCCAAGCCTCGCGGCTCTGCCCGCCCTTCCATGCCCGCGTGGTGAAGCCGAGCACTTCCGTCGCCACGCCGCACCGCTCGAGCGTGCGCGTCATGATGTCAGCGCAGGTCGCCGCGATCGAAATCGGCCGCCCGCGCATCGAGCCGCTATTGTCGATCAGCAGGCTGACCACCGTATCCTTGAAATCGGTCTCCCGCTCGACTTTGTACGACAAGGAGTGAGCCGGCGAGACGATCACCCGCGCCAGCCGCGCGGCATCGAGCAGCCCCTCCTCCTGGTCGAAGTCCCAGCTTCGCGCCTGCTGCGCCATCAGCCGCCGCTGAAGCCGGTTGGCGAGCCGCGTCACCACCCCCTGAAGCTGGCTCATCTGCTGGTCGAGATAAGCGCGCAGGCGGTTTAGCTCCTCGGGATCGCACAGTTCGCCCGCCTCGACGGTTTCGTCGAACCGCTTGGTAAATTCGCGATAGTCGCCGGCCGGCGCTTCGAGCCAGTTGCGGCGCGAAGGGTTGGCGCGCGCCTGCTCGGCGCCATCGTCGCCGCTCGACGCCTCGCCCTCGTCCTGCTCACCGTCGCGCGTTTCCTGCTCCTCGCCCTCAGCGCGCTGCTCCTCTTGCCCGCGCATCTCCATCTCGCCGCCCGAAGCGCCGTCGTCGCCCTCGGCGTCCGCCTCATCGTCGGCGCCGTCATCCTCGCCTTGATCGTCGTCGCCGCCGTCTTCTGGCTGCTCGTCGGCGGGCCGGTCGGCGTCGGCAAGCTCAAGATCCTCGAGCAGCCGCCGCGCCAGCGTCGCATAGGCCGCCTGATCGTCGATCGTCAGCCCGAGCGCGTCGAGCTCGGCCCCGGCCTGTTCCTCGATCCACGGCGCGACCAGTGCCAGCCCGGCGCGCGCCGCCTCGGGCGGGGCCTCGCCGGTCAGCCGCTCGCGGGCCATGAGACCGACCGCGCTCGCCAGGGGAACTTCCTCAAGCGTGCGAGCGCGCGTAATCGCATCGCCGCGCACCCGCGCCTCGACCAGTTCGGCCAGGTTGGCGCGCACGCCCGTCATCGAACGCGCGCCGAGCGCCTCGACCCGCGCCGCTTCAAGCGCATCGAACACCGCTCGCGCTTCGCCGTCATCCCCCCCTTGGGGCGCGCGCGCCTCATGCAGTGCCGCGTCATGGTGGCGAAGCCTCAGGCCAAGCGCATCGGCGCCACCGCGCGCCTCCGCCACCAGCCGCGGCTCCATCCCTGGCCCCGGCGAGACCACGCGCGCGATCTTGCCTGACGCCGCGGCGTCGGACCCGAACACGACATCGGCCCCGGGGTCGCGCCCGATCGCCCGCGCCGCGCCGGCTAGCGTGTGGCGGAAGCGGTCGAGGACGGGGAGGCGGGTCACTTATTTTCCATGCCCGGCAAAGGCGCCTGCTTCAAGCTGACATGGGCTGCGCGGACGGCCTCGCCTTGCGAATAGCAGACCGAAATGTCACCGTTGGCCTGGTCGATGGGGGATTAACGATGAAGCTGCGCGTTCCGAAGGCATTCGTCACCAGCGAAAGCGAATATCGGGCCAACCATGCGGGTCTGAACACCTTTTTCGGAGCGGTGCTGGGC
>JALYQH010000008.1 GCA_030855945.1 Pseudomonadota bacterium
CGGGGCTGAGGAGGTGGACGTGATGGTCTGCTATCGGCGCAGATTGGACAGCTTGTGGTGCCTCAGCCGGTACAACTATGTGGTCTGCCAGGGGAGCCACGCGCGCCGCAGCTAGTCGCTCAGCAGGACGTTCGCCCGTGGAGCATGGGGAGATGGATCGGACTCCATCCGGGCCCACGCAACCGCTCAGCATGATCATGGCAATTACAATGACGCGGGTACTCACGACGGTTCTCCTCTGAGCGTCGACCGCATCGACGGCCGTGTGATCCTGACTGTACAAATTTTGGTCCGAGTTGCGTGGTGCGTCACAAGTTCACGAGCCCCTCGCAAAAGCAAAATTCAATGGTCGCCAGAATGGCACTACAATTGTAGTGCTGCATTTGTAGCTGCGTTGCAACTGCTCGGTCGATGCGGTGTCGCGTAATGTCCGCTTCGGGTCGAAAGCGGACGTTAGCCTTTGGAACCATGCTTCGCGATAATAGCCGGCATGTCCGCGTCCGCGAGGCCGATGGCTATCTCTTCCTCTGTTAGCCCAGCCGCCTCCGCTTCCAATCTGAAACGCTGGCGCACTTGCGCTTCGGTTTCGCCAGATGGCGCGACACAAAGCTCCTCACTCGCGCTCCACTCTTCAATAAAGTCGATTGTTTCCGCTCTCATCCGACCGTCCTTTCTGGTCGGTCCGCTAAGCATGAGCCGGGATAACAAGAAGCGCAGGTTCACGAAGGCGGTGTGCCCTGCTTGGCTAATGTCCGCAATGGGCCGAAAACGGACATCACTCTAAGAGCAGACGCACATTGCTGTTCGATTGCAGCACGTTTTGTAGCTGGTCGAAAAGTTCGGGCCCTAGCTGCTGGCGAGAAGCCTCGGAATTAATCCAACGCACGACGACGCCATCATCAGGTATGCCTTCGAGGCCTCCGCTGAGAATGTCATCGAGCCAATCAAGATTGGGGGTGTTTCCAATTGGCAGGCCGAGTGCCCGGTCCATCTCATCATAGAAGGTTTGAAGCGACCGGAGTCTGCTGCCATCGAGTACGTATTGGGTTGTCACATTCGCCGTATTGCAAACACCCCCAACGTCCGCAATGGGTCGAACGCGGAATGCCGCTAAGGGTGGTTAGCTGACTCTCAATTTGAAGTTCAGCCTGTCAAGCAGAGCTGCTTCGGGTCGAAGCAGAGTACCCACTATGGCTCGAACCGTTGCCAAAGTTTCGCTCGCGCTGTTAGCTTGGGCGAAACCCCTGTCCTACACGACCAAAATATGTTCCATATAGGTTCATGGAGCATGATGATATTCTTCCGCTGGAAGACCAGCCGCCCTTCGCCCCCGTCCCCGTCCGCCGCCGCCACGACGGCTGGACGACCGAGAGACAGGTCGCCTTCATCGAGGCACTGGCCGACACCGCGTGCGTCACCGAAGCGTGCAGGATCGTCGGTATGTCCGATGTCTCTGCTTATGCCCTGCGGCGGCGCTTCGACGCCAGAAGCTTTCGCGCCGCATGGGATGGCGCCCTCGACCTTGGGGTCGCTCGGCTCGCCGACGCCGCCATGTGCCGCGCGATCAAGGGGGTGGCGCGGCCGATTTTTCACAAGGGCGAGCAAGTCGGCGAGTGGCGCGAGCATGACGAGCGGCTGACGATGTTTCTGCTGCGCTACCGCGACCCGGTCCGCTTCGGTCCGTGGCTCGACGGGCTTGACGCGCGCCAGGCTCCCGACGGCCCGGCGATGCGCTTCGCCATGCAGGTCGCTCAGCTTGAAAGGGATGCCTGGGCCGACGAAGTTCGTCCGCGCACAAGTCTCGAAGGGCTGAACTTGGCAAAGCCGGGCTCGACCGCTCTACCGGACGATGACGAAGCGGATTGATCATGCTCGCGCGTCATGGCGTTAACTTGGCGAACTTCGGGAGTGTTCGCCCTCGACCCCGGCGTGAAATCTTCACCCGCCCCTTCACTCTCGCCCCGGTCGCTGGAATCGCTGTGATCAAGCCGGGGCGCTCGCCGCGGGCGATTCGTCCACGACCAACACGGGAGCCGATCATGGCCAGCGCCGCCGCCAAAATCCTCAAGCAGATCGAGGATGACGAGATCGAATATGTCGACCTCCGCTTCACCGACCCCAAGGGCAAGTGGCAGCATCTGACCATGGTCGCGTCGGTGATCGACGAGGATATGCTGACCGACGGCTTCATGTTCGACGGCAGCTCGATCCACGGCTGGAAGGCGATCAACGAGAGCGACATGATCCTCATGCCAGACCTCGAGGCGACCTACGTCGATCCGTTCGCCGCCACGCCGATGCTGATCCTGGTGTGCAACATCGTCGAGCCGTCGACCGGCGAGCTGTACGGCCGCGACCCGCGCTCAACCGCGACCCGCTCCGAAGCCTATTTGAAGGCGACCGGGATCGGCGACACCGTGTTCGTCGGGCCCGAGGCCGAATTCTTCATGTTCGACGACGTGAAGTTCGAGGACAGCTACGCTACGTCCTACTTCAAGATCGACGACATCGAGCTGCCGACCAACAGCGGTCGCGACTATGAAGGCGGCAATCTCGGCCACCGCCCGCGCATCAAGGGCGGCTATTTCCCCGTCGCCCCGGTCGACTCGGCGGTCGACATCCGCGGCGAGATGGTCTCGACGATGATCGAAATGGGGCTGCCGTGCGACAAGCATCACCATGAAGTCGCCCCGGGCCAGCACGAGCTTGGCGTGATGTACGGCAAACTGGTCGAGACCGCCGACCGCATGCAGGTCTACAAATATGTCGTCCACATGGTCGCCCACGCTTACGGCAAGACCGCGACCTTCATGCCCAAGCCGATCGCCGGCGACAACGGCAGCGGCATGCACACCCACATGTCGATCTGGAAGGACGGCAAGCCGCTGTTCGCCGGCAATGGCTACGCGGGCCTGTCCGAAATGGCGCTCTATTTCATCGGCGGAGTGATCAAGCACGCCCGCGCGCTCAACGCCTTCACCAACCCGACCACCAACAGCTACAAGCGCCTCGTCCCCGGCTTTGAAGCCCCCGTGCTGCTTGCTTATTCGAGCCGCAACCGCTCGGCCTCGTGCCGCATTCCCTATGGCGCGGGCGAAAAGGCCAAGCGCGTCGAGTTCCGCTTCCCCGACGCGATGGCCAACCCCTATCTCGCTTATGCCGCTTTGCTCATGGCCGGGCTCGACGGCATCCAGGACCGCATCCATCCCGGCGAGGCGATGGACAAGAATCTCTACGACCTGCCGCCGGCCGAGCTGGTCAACGTGCCCACGGTCTGCGGAAGCCTTCGCGAGGCGCTGGTCGCGCTCGGCAACGACAAGGATTTCCTGCTCAAGGGCGACGTCTTCACCACTGACCAGATCGACGCCTACATCGACCTCAAGTGGGACGAGGTGATGCGCTGGGAAACCACCCCCAGCCCGGTTGAGTATGACATGTATTATTCGAGCTGATCCGGCCCGGTTACTTATTCGTAACCCTGACGCGCCATGCTCGCCTGATCATGGCATGCGAGGTCCTTTCGATGAACAGTTTCCGGTCGGCGATCCAGGGCGGCAAGGCTCCTGATCGCGAGGTGCCGCTGGTGCGCGAAAAGCATGGCCACGACAGCGGTGCCAGGCACCTCGCGTCGATCGAAATCGCGCGCGACGTGGAGCGGAGCGCCAATCACCGCGACTCCGACCGCCACCGCCTCAGCGCCGAAACCGCGGTCATCGCGTTCAAGGGCAAGCGGCATGACGTCGAGCTGATCAACATTAGCGGCGGCGGCGCCATGATCCGCGCCGACATCGCCCCGCGGCTATGGGACCGCATCGACCTCACGCTCGGCGAAGGCGCGGCGATCGAGTGCGCGGTGCGCTGGATCCGCGGCGACCGCATCGGCCTTGAATTCGCCCATGAGACGCGGATCGAATGCGATCCTGCGACTCGCAACGCGCTGCTCCTCGACGTCATCCGGCGCAGCTTCCCCGACTCCACGCCGATGCTCGCCGGTCCAGAGACGCCGGCGCCGCCCGAACCGTGCGAGCAGACCGACCCGTCGCGCCGCGGCGACAAGCGGCACCCGCTGATCTGGAACGGTGAGCTGCTCTGGCACCATGATAGCCACGACGTGCGGCTTCGCAACATCAGCGAATCCGGGGCGCTGATCGACTGCGGGCTCGGCCTGCCGGCCGGCGCCGACGTCATGCTCGATCTCGGTGACAAATGCGGCCAGTTTTTCGCGACCGTCACTTGGTCGCGCGGCGGTCAGGCCGGCCTTTCGTTCGCGGACAGCTTCGACCTCGCTTTACTTGCCCGCGCTCGCCCGGAGATCGCCCAGCGCAATTGGCAACGTCCCGGCTTTCTCGACCTCGGCGCCAACCAGGCATCGCCCTGGGCCGAGGAATGGGAGCGCAGTTCGATCGACAAATTGCGCGCCGACCTCGAAGGCTTCATGAAGCATTGAGCCGCCTGCTCAATAATCCTTGCTTGCCCGGACATTGGCGCTGGTTCGGCCAATCGTCGACACCGACGACAGCAGCGAAAGCCAACGCGTCACCTGATATTCGATCCGCGTCGCCGAATAGCCCTGCCCGTCGCTAATCACCTCGACGAACAATTTGCGGCCGATATATTTGCCCGCCGAAATTGCGGTCCGCTGCCCGGTGGCGACATCGGCCGGGACGATCCGTAGCCGGTCGAGCCCAACCGCGCGACGTATCGCGTTGATCGGGTCGAGGTTGCCCGACCCCGAGTTGAGCGAGGCCACCGCCGTCGCGAGCTGCAACGCCTCGGGCGCCGACAAATTGGTAATCGAAGTGCCGAACAGGATTCGCGACAGCAATTCGTCCTGCGGTAGCTGCGGAACGCTGGCGAAGGCGATTTCGGGCCGCGAACCGCTCCCCTTGACGGTCACCGCCGCGTCCACCCCCTGAACCTGCGCCTCGGCGCGAATGTCGAGCAACGGATCGGGCGGGCTTTCGCCGCGAAAGCGGATGATGCCCCGTTCGAGCCGGAACCCCCGCCCGGCGAACTCATAATCGCCGCGAACCAGATTGGCCTGGCCAGTCAGCCGCGGCGCGTCGGCGCTGCCGCCGATGTCGAGGTTGGTGCGCCAGATGCTGTCGATGCCGAGCCCGCGCACCACGAGGTTGCCGCCGGCCAGCTTGAGGTCGAGCGCCCAGGGCGCGAGCTGCGCCAGCTCGATGTCCTCCTCGGCTTCGCCGCCGACCCGTCGCACCGCGAGCTGGGGCACGCGCGATGCCGCCGACGCCTGGCCGAGCGCGAAGCGTCCACTGTTCAGGCGCAGATCGCCGCTGATCTGCCCGCCGCCGCCGGCGCGCGAGCGCAGCGCAATCGGGCCGGTGACATTGGCGCGAATATCGTCGCGGTCGATCAGACGGGCGTTGGACGCGTTGAACGCTAAATCGATCGCGGGCGTGCCGCCGGCGAAATCGACCGTCCCGCTTCCCGTGACCGCGCCGCCGCCGGTCGTTCTCCCGCCAAGCTCGCTGAGCACCAGCCGCGACCCGGCGAACCGGCCGCTGGCCTTGAGCCCCTCGATCACCGTCCCCGTCACCGCGCTTTCGAGCCGCGCGCCCTCGCTGCGCAGCGAACCGCGGATGACCGGATCGACCAGCCGCCCGCCAAGGTCGGCGCCGATCGCAATCGGCCCGGACAGGTCGAACAGTTCAACCCCCGAAAGGCGCCACAGCGTGTCGACTGGCCCCTGGTAGCGCAGCTGCATCCGCATCGGCGCATTGACCAAAGCAGCGAGCGTCGGCCCCGGCCCAAGCGGCGCGAACCGCGCCTGCGCCCGGCCGATCGTCTTGCCGCCGCTGACCGCTACAGCCCGCATCGCCGCCTTCGATCCGTCGAGGCTCGCTGCCAGCCCGACGTCGATCGGGGTCGACGCCAGCACCAGCCCGGCGCGGCTCAAATTGCGCACCCTCAGGTCGGCGCGTCCGCTCGGCCGCCCCGCCCAGCGATAATCGATCGAGCCGCTCGCCACGCCGCCCAGACCGAGCCGCGGCCAGAACAAGTCGAGCAATTGCATCGGCATCGCCTGAATATCGGCGTGAAGCTCCGGAGCGGCGCCGCTTCGGCCCGACACCGTCGCGCGTCCGCCGCCGAACCGAAGCCGCGTCGGCGCCAGCGCCCAGCCGCCATCGACCTTGGTCACCACCGCCGGCGAGTCGAGGATCAAGGCGCGCCGCTCGACCTGACCCTTGCCGGTAAGGCTGACCCGACCCGGCGCGACATCCGCCAGCGTGACGAACTCGAACGCATGGCCGCGCCGACCCGACATCGCCGCGCGCACCTGCCCCGCGCCGTTTACCAGGCCAGCCTGAGCCGTCAGCCGCGCGAGGCTGATCGACCCGCTCTGGAGCCCAGTCGCCTGGAGCGTGCCGTCGATGCTGGTGCGCCCCTCGGCGAGCAAGATCGTCCCGTCGATCCGTCCCGAGCGGATGGCAATCGGCGGCGGCCCGGGGAAGGAGACATTGTTGGCGGTAAGGTGCGCTTCGATTTGCTGGTCGCCGCCGACCGGCGCGAAAGCCAGTGTGCCGCTGAGCCCGCCCCCGCCGATCGCCAGCGTTCCGGAAAACCCGCCCGGATCGCTGCGCAGCGCGCCCCGCGCAACGCTTCCGGCAACGTTGAGCGCGGCAATATCGATCATCGTCGGTGCGCCGCGGGGCAGCAGAATTCGCCCGTTCGAGGTGAACGGACCGAGCCGTGACTGACCCGTTGCACGATAATCGTAACCGGCAGCGAGGGGATTGAGGAAAAGCCGCATGTCGCGAATCCCGAGCGCTTCCATCGGCGAGTCCAGCGTGAGCTCGACCCTTGGCCGATCGATCTGCCCGTCGAGCCGGACACGCAGCGTTCCATATTTGCCCTGCCGCCCGCGCGCCTCGATAAGAAAGCTGCCGTCGCGGCGGCGGATGCCGTTGCCCGACAGCCGCAGGTCGGGCGAGTAAAGCTGGAGGTTGGTCAGTCGCAATATACCGTCACTGCCGCGCTCGAGGTCGGTGGTCAGCCGCGGTAGTCCGCCGGTGAGGTCCGCGAAAAACTTATTGTCGAGCCGCCGCACCCAGGCCTGCGCCGTGCCGACGACCCGCGACCCCTGCCCGCCCGGACCCGGCACCACGCGCAATTCGGTATCAACATCGACGATGCCCAACCCCGGGATGGCGTAGCGCCTGAGCCCGCCCGCGAGCATTATCTCAAACCGCCCGGTGACGAGGTCGATCAGTAGCGACATTCGCCCATTGAGCCGGTCGCTGGTCAACGCCAGCCGGTCGCCGCGCACCAGTTTTGGCGTGACGGAGAGCATTCCCTCGATGCTGATGTTGCGCAACAGGCCGCCGGCGACATCGCCGACGCCGCTGACCGCCCTTGCGCGAAGCCGCAGCGGCACCCGCATCGGCCAAGGCGACAGTCGTCCCCGCCCCTCGGCGCGGACGTTGAGGAAACCGATATTGTCGAACAGGATCTGCGGGCTGGTGAGCCGGTAGGCGTAGCTCGCGGTGGCGAACGGACCGTCGAGCGTCCACAGCATCCGCACATTCCGCCCTCGCATGTTGGCGAACAAGACCGCCGGCCGCAGCAGATCCACCCCGACACTCAGCCGGCGATAGCGGCTCGCCCCCAAATCCACCGCTCCTCGTGCCGCCACGCGAAGCGCTGGCGCCGCTAGCGTCAGCTCGCCGTCGAGGATGCGCTCTTCGAAGGTCGCCGCGCCGTTAACCCGCACCGTCGGCGCGGTCAGGGCCCTCAGCCTGCCCTTGAGAAAGGGAGCCGGCGCAAGCGCTCCCGACAAGCGGTAGCGCCCGCGGTCGGCGGCGAGCGCGAGCGCGCCGGTCGGGCGCCCCGAAAGCAATAGCCGGGCACTGCCGCGCCACCGCGTCCAGCTCCCCTCCCCTTGTACGGCCAGGTCGATCGGCCGCTCGACCCCCGTCAGTGCTGCCAGCAGCCCATCGCCCGGCGCGACCGCGCGCACATCCAAGTCGAAGCGATCGCGGTCGGGCTCGGCGTCGAGCCGCACCACCATCCGGTCGCCATCGAGCAGCGCCAGCCGCAGATCGACCATCGCCCGCCCGG
>JALYQH010000018.1 GCA_030855945.1 Pseudomonadota bacterium
TAAGACAGGATCGCGCGGGTGGGTCCGCCCAACCCGAAGGCGACCGACGGTGCAAAGCCGATGCGCCGCGCCTCGACATGGTCGCGCCCCGGCGTATCGGCATCGTGATAGAGCGCATTGACGCGCAGCGCGGTTCCGCCAAGACCGAACTCTTCGCCGCCGAGATTGAGATCGGCGGTCGCGCGAAAGAAGCCCGGCGCACCAACGCCGATCGTCGCCCCGGCAAAGGTCACCGCCTGGGGCTGCTTGGTGAAAAGGTTGATATAGCCGCCGGTCGAGCCGCGGCCGGTCTGCGCCGACGCCGGGCCCTTGACCACTTCGACCTGTTCGACGTTGAACGTGTCGCGGGTGTAGCTGGCGAAGTCGCGGATTCCGTCGACGAAAATGTCGTTGCGCGCGCCGAATCCGCGCAGCGTCAGATTGTCGCCCGCCGGCCCGCCGCCGCCCTCGCCCGCCGCCATGCTGATCCCGGAGACGTTGCGGAGCACGTCGCGAAGCGATGAGGCGGCCTGCTGCTCGATCACCTCGCGCGGAATGATGCTGATCGACTGGGGCGCGTCGCGAACGTCGGGGAGGCGGCTATTGAGCGTGTTGATGCGGTAGCGCGTGCCGTTGACGACAATCTCGTCGGCCGGCTTGTCCTTATCCTTCTCGGCCGACAACTCGTCTTCAGTCGTGCCGACAATCGCCTCGGCATGCGCTTCCGCGCCGATGAGCAGCGTTCCAGTGGCAAGCACCATCGCCGCCTTCCGGTACGAAGTGATTCCCCTGCGCCCCAAGCCAACCGCCACCAGTTTCCCCTTTGCTATTGAGAATCGTTCTTAACTCTTGCGGTTCTGATAATCATTCGCAATAAGCTTGCAAGCCCTAAACGGCGCGGATGGCGAAAGGTGAACGGCAATGGCAAAGACCGGCAGGACGCGGCTTCGGGCGGGGTGGCTCCAAGTCCATAAATGGATTGGCCTGACCCTCGCCGTGCTGATCATCCCGATTTGCCTCACCGGGTCGGCGCTGGTGTGGCACGACTGGCTCGACGCTAAGCTCGAGCCGCAGCGTCATGCTATCATTGGCCCGGCCGCCCTCACCCCTGGAGTCTATGTCGAAGCCGCGCGCTCGGTGCTCGCGTCCGATGAGCGCGTGTCCACCATCCGCTTCAACGCCGACGGCAGGCCGGTCCAGATCGTCGCCACCACGCCACTCAGCCCCGGTGCGTCCGGCAGGCCTCCGCGAATCAACATCTGGCTCGATCCGGTCGACGCCCGAGTGATCGACAATGCGCCGAGTAGCAGCGGCATGGTGCAGGTCATGCACGTGCTCCACGGCAGCTTGATGGTGCCCGGATGGGGCCGGACGATCGTCGGCTGGGTCGGCGTGGTCATGCTGGTCTCGTCGATATCCGGCCTGTGGCTGTGGTGGCCGCTGAGCGGCTCCTTCTCGCGCGGGCTGCGCTGGCGGAGGCGCAACTCGACCAACGCCAACCTTCATTATCAAATGGGCTTCTGGATCCTGATCCCGCTTGCGATGCTGTCGTTCACCGGCGCCTGGATATCCTTTCCCAAGGTCTTCGGGCAATTCGAGCCGGGCGGCGGCCAGTCATCTGCTGGAGCCAGTCGCCAGCGGACCGCGCCTGCTCTGCCGTTGCTGACCACCGTCACTTCAGTCGATCGCGCGGCTGTTGCCGCCGCGCCTCATGCCACCGGCCCTCTCACCGCAATTGCCTGGCCGACCGATCAGAAACCGGAATGGAAAGTCAGCTTTGAGCGCGAAGGCAGCCCCGCCGAAGTCGCCGTCTCTGATCGCGACGGGACCGCCACACCGCCCGCCCCGCCTAAGCCCGAAACGCTAGCCCGGACGATGCGGCGGTGGCACGACGGCACCGGATTGGGCCTCGGCTGGCAGATCGTGATCTTCTTTGGCGGGATCATCCCCGCGGCGCTGTCGGTCACCGGAGTCATCATCTGGTGGCGCTCAAGGAAGCCCAGAGCCCGCGCCGAGGCCTATCGCCGGCGCGGCCTGAGCGCCGCGACCGGATCACTCGGCGGCGAGTAATTCCTCCGCGCCGCCAAGGTCGACCGACACCAGCCGGCTGACCCCGGCCTCGATCATCGTCACCCCGTAGAGGCGGTGCATGCGGCTCATCGTCACCGCATTGTGAGTAACGATCAGATAGCGCGTGTCGGTCTCGGCGGTCATCCGGTCGAGCAGGTCGCAGAAGCGCTCGACATTGGCGTCGTCGAGCGGGGCGTCGACCTCGTCGAGCACGCAGATCGGCGCCGGGTTGGTCAGGAACAGCGCAAAGATCAGCGCGACTGCGGTCAGCGCCTGCTCGCCGCCGGACAGCAAGGTCAGCGCGCTGAGGCGTTTGCCCGGCGGCTGGGCCATGATTTCAAGCCCTGCCTCGAGCGGATCGTCGCTTTCGACCAGTTCGAGATGCGCTTGGCCGCCATCGAACAGGGTCGTGAACAGGCTTCGGAAATGCGCGTCGACCTGTTCGAACGCGGCGAGCAGCCGGACCCGGCCCTCGCGGTTCAAACTTCCGATCGAGCCGCGCAGCCGAGCGATTGCCTGACCGAGTTCGTCGCG
>JALYQH010000020.1 GCA_030855945.1 Pseudomonadota bacterium
GACGAAGCCGATGACCCGACCACGCCTGATCCAAGCCGCCTGTGGCGCGGTGCTGCTAATGTTGCCGCTGGCCGGCTGCATCACGGTCGACACCCCCGACAAGCCGATCGAGATCAACCTCAACGTCAACATCCGACAGGAAGTGCTGGTTCGCCTGCAGCGCGACGTCGAGCAATTGATCGAAGCCAATCCCGAGGCCTTTCCGCAGGCCCCCGCACCGAGTCCGCGCTGATGCGAACCTGGCTGATAGGGATGGCGATCGCCGCCGCGATATTGCCCTCATCCGGGGCGGCACAGGAAGCAGCTGCGATCGTCCAGGCGCGCGCGGCCGGGTCTGTCGGCGAGCGCTTCGACGGTTATCTGGGGCTCGCATTGGCGGCGCCGCCAGGGGTCCGTTCGCAGGTGGCGGCGATCAACATCAAGCGGCGCGCGCTCTACACCAATCTCGGCGTTCGGCGCGGAGTTTCGGCGCAGGAAGTCGGGATCGCTGCCGCCTGCACCCTGCTTGGCCGGGTCGGGATCGGCCAGGCCTATCTGCTCGCCGACAATCGCTGGCGCCGCCGCGCGCCCGGAGAGGCCGCACCGCGTCCCGACTATTGCGGTTAGGTTAGCGGGAGCAGCGCCTCCGCGCGGTTGACTAACCCGGCCCGCCTTCATAAAGGGGCGGCGCCTTGGCGGGCTCATTCGCCGCCATGTTCCTGAGCCTTTCGCGCCACGCCTTTTCCAAGGGTTGGCGCTCAACCGCGGGAGATGGGAATATGGTGGAGGAAGAGCCCGGGCAGGTCCCGAAGCTACCCGAGGACGCCCGGCTCGATTCGCTCGAACAGCGATTGGAGCGGGCCGCGGCCGCGGAAGCGACGAGGACTGGCCGGGCGCGGGCGGCCGATGCCAACCAGCAACTCGGCAACCGCGTCCTGTCGACCCTCATCGGCGGGATTGCGGGCGGTGCGCTGATCGGCTGGTTGCTCGACAACCTGTTCGAGACGGGTCACCTGCTTCTGGTCGTGATGATGGTGCTCGGCACCGTCGCCGGCTTCTGGAGCATCATCAAGATGTCGACCCGGCAGCCTTAGGGCGGTCGGGCGTTCGGACTAGAAGGACTAAAGCGTGGCCGAAGAATCGGGCAAGATCGATCCGATGCACCAGTTCCTGGTCCAGCCGTTGGCGGGCCAGCATTGGGAAATTGCCGGCCAGAGCATCGCCTTCACCAATAGCGCGCTGTGGATGGGGCTGAGCTTCATCGCCATCTGGCTGTTCATGATGGGCGGGATGAAGCGCGCTTTGGTGCCCGGCCGTTGGCAAATGGCGGTCGAGGGTTTCACCGGCTTCATCACCTCGATGATGGACGCGAATATCGGCCCGGCGGGGCGCAAATATGTGCCTTATGTCTTCTCGCTGTTCATGTTCATCCTGTTCGCCAACCTGCACGGAATGATGCCGGTGGCGCTGGTTGGGGAGCATCCGTTCGCGGTGACGAGCCATTTGACGATCACGGGCATCCTGGCGCTGCTGAGCTTCGGGATCGTGCTGGCGATCGGCTTTGCCAAGCACGGCTTTCATTTCTTCAGCCTGTTCGTGCCGCATGGTGTCAAAGGTCCGATGGCGGCCGCGATCTTCCCGATCGGGCTGATCAGCTTCCTGATGCGGCCGTTCAGCCTCGGCCTGCGGCTGTTCGTCGCGATCACCGCCGGGCATATCCTGATGGAAGTGCTTGCCGGCTTCGTCATCAATGGCATCAATTCGGAGATGTGGCTCGGCCCGGTGGTCAGCTTGCTCAGCTTCACGCTGATGATCGGGATCACTCTGCTCGAGCTCCTGGTTGCCGCCATCCAGGCCTATGTTTTCGCCTTGCTCACGTCGCTCTACCTCAACGACGCGATCAACCTTCACTAGTCACCAACGATTTTTTCCCAGGGAGTTTTTATCATGGAACCAGAATCCGCAAAGCTGCTCGGCGCAGGTCTCGCCGCGATTGGCGTCGGCATGGCGGCGATCGGCGTCGGCAATGTGTTCGGCTCATTCCTCGAGAGCGCGCTGCGCAACCCGGCCGCCGCTGACGGCCAGCAGGGCCGCCTGTTCATCGGCTTCGCGGCCGCCGAGCTTCTCGGCCTGCTCGCGTTCGTCGTGGCGATGATCCTGTTGTTCGTCGCCTAACCAGCCAAGCTTAGGGGTCGGCCATGCCGCAGATCGCCCAGATCGGCGAGATCTTCGCGTCGCAGCTATTCTGGCTGGCGATCTTTTTCGGCGCGATCTTCGCCGTGATCGGGCTTGGGATGCTTCCCAAGATCCAGTCGACGGTCGACGCTCGCGACGCAAGGATCGCCGCCGACCTCGAGGCCGCGCGCGGTGCGCGGGAAGCCGCCGATACGCTCGAGGAAGGTTATCGCCAGGGTATGGACAAGAGCCGCGGCGAGGCCGCGGCGCTTGCCGCCGAAGCCAAGGCCAATGCGGCCCGCGCAACCGAGAAATCGGTGGCCAAGGCGGAACAGAAGATCGGCGACAAGATCGATCAGGCGATGGCCCGCATCGCCGACGCGCGTACAGCGGCCCTCGCCGAAATCGAGACGGTCGCGGCGGAAGCCGCCGAGCAATTGGTGACGCGTGTGTCGGGACTAAGCATCGATGCCGCCACGGCCCGCGCCGCCGTCGCCAGGGAATTGGTCAATGGTTGAGCCGCGCATCGATACGCACGCGGGCAGCGAGGTGCCTGGCGCTCACGTCGCGCCCAATGCGTTCGGCTTTGTCGAAGCGCCCGCGGTCGTCGCGCTGGCGATGCTGCTCGTCCTGATCCTGCTCGTCTGGAAAAAGGTGCCGGCAGCGATCGGCAAGTCGCTCGACACCAAGATCGCCGCGATCCGCGCCCACCTCGACGAGGCGGAAGCGCTGCGCAAGGATGCCGAGGCGCTCAAGGCCGAATATGAGGCCAAGGCGCGCGCCGCCGACGCCGACGCCGCGGCGATGGTGGAACGTGCGCATGCCGAGGCCGAGGCGATCATCGCCAAAGCCGGGATCGACGCCGAAGTGCTCGTTGCGCGCCGCCAGGCGATGGCCGAATCGAAGATTGCCGCCGAGGAGCGCGCGGTAATCGACGAGCTTCGCGCCACCGCCGCCCGCGCCGCGACCGCCGCCGCGGCCAAGCTCATCGCCGAGCGCAATGACGCGGGCATGGACGCAAGGCTGGTCGACGAGGCGATTGCGAGGCTTGGCCGCTAACTAACTGTTCCCCGGCGAAGGCCGGGGCCCAGGCGCGCAGCGAAAAACGCCGCTACGCGCCGTCCTGGTGCTGGCCGCCCGACGCGCTGACGCCTTCGAGCGCGTGGTGCGCGCTTTCGCCGCTGGTCTCGCGGGCGAGGTCGCCCAGGCTGATCATTCCGACCAGTTTGCCGCTTTCGTCGAGCACCGGCAGGCGCCGGACCTGCGCGTTGCTCATCCGCTCGGCGACGCCCTGCGCATCGTCCGTGTCGCGCGCGCAGACAATGTCGTTGCTCATCAGATCGCGGACGCTGCACTCGGGGCCCTTGCCCGCGGCGACTCCGCGGATCGCGATGTCGCGGTCGGTAATCATGCCGATGATGGTGTCGCCGTCGCACACCGGGATCGACCCGGTATCGGCCGAAAGCATGAAGCCCGCCGCGTCGCGCGCGGTCTGGTCGGGGCCGACGGTTTCCAGGCTGGTGGTCATCAGGTCGCGGACGGTGGTCATGGATGTGCTCCTTGAACGGAAGGGTTCAGGAAACAGAACGAGCGGGGGTCCGGCGACGTTCCTGCGGTCAGGGCGTGTTTTCCGTGAGGAGGTCGTAGGTCGCGACCAGCTCGTCCTTTTGATTGAGGATCTCGACCGCCCAGCGGACCACGCCGGTGTCCTCGCTCTTCAATGATTTCGAGCGGACGCTGAGTTCGACCCGCATCGAATCTCCCGGGTAGAGCGGAGTGAGGAACTTCAGATTCTCCAGCCCGGTATTGGCAAGGACTGGGCCGGGGTCGGGCCAGACGAACAGGCCCGCCGCGAAGCTCAGGATGAGATAGCCATGGGCGACGCGGCCCTCGAAAATCGGCGAGGCCTTCGCCGCTTCCTCATCCATATGGGCGTAGAATTTGTCGCCGGTGAAGTCGGCGAAATGCTCGATGTCGGCGATGGTGACGGTGCGGCTTTCGGTCTTCAGCGTGTCGCCTATTTCTAGTTGGCTCATCCGCTTTTTGAATGGGTGATCGTCTCGAAACTGCTTTGGTGCGCCGGGCATATATTGCGAGGTAATCGCGGCGATCATCTCGGGAGAGGATTGGATCGCGGTGCGCTGCATATAATGTTTGACGCCGCGAACGCCGCCCATCTCCTCCGACCCGCCGGCGCGGCCGGGGCCGCCGTGGACGAGCACCGGAAGCGGCGAGCCATGGCCGGTCGATTCGGAGGCGTTGGTGCGGTCGATGACCAGCATCCGCCCGTGCCATGCGGCGGCGCCGAGGATGAACTCGCGGGCGTGGGCCGGCGAATGACTGAACAGCGACAGCGCGAGGCTGCCCATTCCACGGTTAGCCAGCGCGATGGCGTCATTGAGGTCGCGATAGGGCATGATCGTCGATACCGGGCCGAACGCCTCGACGTCGTGGACCGCGCTCGCCGCCCATGGATCGTCGGCGCGAAGAAGGATCGGGTCCATGAATGCGCCGCCCTCGGGACCGACCGAAGCTTCGAGGTTGCCAGAGACGATCCGCGCGCCGGCGGCGACCAGCTTGGCGACTTGGCCGCGAACGTCGTCGCGCTGGGCGCGGGAGACGAGGGCCCCCATCCGGATCGCCGTATCGCGCGGGTCGCCGACGGTGGTTGCGGCAAGCTTCTGGGCGATCGCGACTTCGACCGCGTCGAGATGCTCGGCGGGTGCCATGGCGCGGCGGATGGCGGTGCATTTCTGCCCCGCCTTGACCGTCATTTCGGCGACCACTTCCTTGACGAACAGGTCGAATTCCGGCGTTCCGGGAGCGGCGTCGGGGCCGAGGATCGAGGCGTTAAGACTGTCCTGCTCGGCGACGAATTTGACGCTTTCGCGCTGCACTAACGGATGCGATTTGAGCTTGAGCGCGGTCGAGGCCGAGCCGGTGAAGCTGACCACATCCTGCCCGCCGAGATGGTCGAACAGGTCTCCGACTCCGCCGACGATGAGCTGCAGCGCGCCGTCGGGAAGCAGTCCGCTGTCGACCAGGATCCGCACCGCGGCTTCGCACAGATAGGCGGTCGAGCTGGCTGGCTTGACGATCGCCGGCATGCCCGCAAGCAGGGTCGGGGCAAGCTTTTCGAGCATTCCCCACACCGGGAAGTTGAACGCGTTGATATGGACCGCGCAGCCCTGCATCGAGGTGTAGATATGCTGGCCGATGAAGCTGCCGGACTTCGACAGCGGCTCGACCGGTCCGTCGAGCAGGACATGCGCGTCGGGCAGCTCCCGGCGGCCCTTGGACGAGAAGCTGAACAGCGTGCCCGCGCCGCCCTCTATGTCGATCCAGCCGTCCTTGCGGGTCGCGCCGGTGAGGTAGTTGAGTTCGTAAAGCTCCTCCTTGCGCGCCATGATCGCGAGGCCGAGTCCCTTGATCAGGCGAGCCCGCTCATGGAAGGTCAGCTTGCACAGCGCCGGCCCGCCGACGGTGCGGGCGTAGTGCAGCATCCCCCCGAAATCGATTCCGCCCGAGCCGGTCGTCGCGACCAGGCTGCCGTCGATCGCCGAGGCGAGGTCGGCGAGCTGGCCCGAGCCTGGGGTCCAGGTGTCGCGAGCATAATTAAGAAGCTGAGTCGTTTTCACTTCAAACTCCGTTCGTCCTGAGCCTGTCGAAGGGCTGTTCTTTTGCTTCCCTAGGAACAACAACAGGGCTTCGACAAGGCTCAGCCCGAACGGATTTTGAGTGCAGTCAGCTTGAGGCACGCTACGAAGCACCGATGAACCGCCATCCTTTCTTCAATCACCCCGCTTTCACCTGGGCCTGCTGGGCGCTTCTTGCTGCCGCCCAGGCCTGCCTGATTTGGGCAGGCGCGGAGTCCCACTGGGGCGACGTGATCGCCCTTGCGGCCATTTCGCTGGTGATTGCCGCGATCCTCTACACCAGGTCGAAGCTGCCGAGCTTTTTCGGCTTCATGCTGGCGGTGGCCGCCGCCGTGAACGGCGCGGGCTATGCGCTTCAGCTATGGCACGACGAAACCTTATTCGACGAGATCGTCCATGCTTTCACGACGTTCGCGGGAATGGCCGCGATCGGCTGGAGCCTGCGCGATAATGACCGGTTGGCGGCATCGCCGGTGCGACTGTTGTCCAGCGTGATCGCCATCGGTCTGGCACTCGGCGTGCTGTGGGAGGTGTTCGAATGGGCGATAGGCATCATCGGGCGACCCAAGGACACGGCTATCGATTTGCTGATGGACGCAGTCGGCGCGGTGGCGGCGGCGGCGATGATTTGGCGGCTCAAGTCCCGGTAAAGTTGGGCGCGCGCTTTTCGAGGAAGGCGGCGACGCCTTCGTGATAGTCGTGGGTGAAGCCGAGCCGCCGCATTTCGTCGCGCTGTAGGTCGAGTTCTTGGTCGAGGGTGCGTGACCAGCTCGAGCGGACGATCGACTTGATCGCGGCGAGGCCGAGCGGGGGGAGGCCGGCGAGCCTGGCGGCGAGCGCGTCGACCTCAGAGTCTAGCGTTTCATCGTCGACCGCTTTCCAGATGAGGCCCCATTCGGCGGCTTTCTCGGCGGAAAGCGGCTCGCCGGTTAGCGCGAGGCCGAGGGCTCGGGCCTGGCCGACCAGGCGGGGCAAGTGCCAGCTTCCCCCGCTGTCGGGGATCAGGCCGAGCGCCGAGAAGCTCTGGATAAATTTGGCTGATTTGGCGGCGAGGACGAGGTCGCATGCCAGCGCGATATTGGCGCCCGCCCCCGCGGCGACGCCGTTGACCCCGGCGATGACCGGTTGCGGCAGTTCCGCGATGGTGCGAATCAGCGGGTTCCAGCATTCGTCGACCGTCTCGCCAAGATCGACCGCTTCGCCGGGGGCAACCGCGCGATCGTTCAAATCCTGACCCGCGCAAAACCCGCGTCCGGCTCCGGTTAAGATGACCACGCGGGCTTCGCCAAGACTGGAGAGCGCGTCGCGCACCTCGGAATGCATCGCCTTGGTAAAACTGTTGAGTCGATCGGGCCGATTAAGCGTGAGCCGGGCGACGCCTTCAGAGTTTGCAAATGCAATGGTTTCGTACGTCATCCCTGCTCCTCAATCGGCGCTGACGAGCTCCAGCCGAAGGCCCGGTTTGCCCTCGGCCCAGCTTGTCGTTGCCCGCACCGACGCGGCAAGCGTGCGAATAACCCGGCTGCCGAGCCCCGCGCTCTGCTCGATCCGCTCGATCGCCTGTGCATCGCCGATTCCATCGTCGCTGCAAACCAGCCGGAAGCCGGCTCCCGAGGCACCGCCTTCGATGCGAACGGTCCCGTCCCGACCTTCTGGAAAGCCATGCTTGGCGGAGTTGGTCACGAATTCGTTGACCGTCAGCGCGATCGCGTTGGCCTGTTCCGACGACAATGGGTGGGGGTCGACATCGACCTCGATCGCGATGCGTTCGGGGACGAGGTGGCGAAGCTTGCTAACCGCGCGCTCGACCAGACCGGCGAAATCGACCTCATCGCCGTCGCCGACCTTGTACAGTTCTTCATGCAGCGCTTCGAGCGCGGTCAGCCTGGACAGCACGCCATCGAGCGCCTGGCGCGTTTCGGGCGAAGAGCGCGCCGACTGGAGGCCAATGATTGCGCCGACCGACGCAAGCGAGTTCTTGACCCGATGGTCGATTTCACGGCGGAGCAGCGACTGTCGGCGAAGCGCGAGGCGGAGGTTGAGCTCGCTCATCACCCGGTCGGCCATTAGCTGGATCGTTCGGCGCTGCAGCGGAGTGAGCGTTCGGGGCTTTCGATCTAGCACGCACAAAGTGCCGAGCGGCAGGCCGTCCGGCGTCTTCAGCAGCGCTCCGGCGTAAAAACGGAACCCGCCGTCGCCGATGCACAGGGGATTGTCGCACATTCGGCTGTCTTTGAGGGTGTCCGGAATTTCGACAAAGTCATTCTCGAGGATGACGTGGCTGCACAGGCTGGTCTCGAGCGGGGTCGAGCATACGCCGAGACCCACCTCCGCTTTGAACCATTGGCGGTCGGCGTCGATGAAATTGACAACCGCCACCGGTGCCTCGCAAATCTCGGCGACGAGATCGACGATGTCGTCGAACTCGGTCTCGCGCGGCGTGTCGAGAATTTCGTAGAGCCGCAGCGCATCGAGGCGCTCTTCCTGGCGAGGATGAGAAGTGGCCAACATTCGAGGGACATAGCAGGACCAAGCACTTGCTCAAGCGGCTTCACGGCTTTTCGAGCGTTTGATGTGCGAAGCGGCAACGGCTAGACAGGACAGCATGTACACCACCGAAATGGGCAAGCAGCCCAATGTGAAGCCGATCGGCAAGGCTGAGGATCCCGCGTTGGTCGCGGGGTTCGAGGCGCGGGTCGCGGCGGACGAGTTCATCGAGCCCAAGGACTGGATGCCGGAAGCCTATCGTAAGACGCTGGTGCGGCAGATTTCGCAGCATGCGCATAGCGAGATCGTCGGCATGCTGCCCGAGGGAAACTGGATTTCCCGCGCGCCGTCGCTTCGGCGCAAGGCGATCCTGCTGGCCAAGGTGCAGGACGAGGCGGGGCATGGGCTTTATTTATATTGCGCCGCCGAGACGCTGGGGACGAGCCGCGAGGAGATGATCCTGGCGCTCCACTCGGGCAAGGCCAAATATTCGACGATCTTCAATTATCCGACGCTGACCTGGGCTGACATCGGCGCGATCGGCTGGCTCGTCGACGGCGCGGCGATCATGAACCAGGTGCCGCTGCAGCGCACGTCCTATGGGCCTTACGCGCGGGCGATGGTCCGCGTGTGCAAGGAGGAAAGTTTCCACCAGCGCCAGGGCTATGAGATCATGATCGTGCTCGCCAATGGCACGGCCGAGCAGAAGCGGATGGCGCAAGACGCGCTCAACCGTTGGTGGTGGCCGAGCCTGATGATGTTCGGCCCGCCGGACGCGGATTCGCCCAATACGGCACAATCGATGCGTTGGCGGATCAAGCGCGACACCAATGACGACCTTCGCCAGAAATTCGTCGATATTTCGGTGCCGCAGGCAGAGTTTGTGGGACTGACGATTCCGGATGCGGGTTTGAGGTGGAACGACGCCAAGGGCGGTTACGATTACGGCCCGGTCGATTGGGAAGAGTTTTACGCAGTCGTGCGCGGCGAGGGCCCGGTCGCCAAGGAACGGATGGCGGCGCGGCGCAAGGCTTGGGACGATGGCGCATGGGTGCGCGACGCCGCTGCCGCGCATGAAGCGAAGCGCAAGGCCAAGGCGGCGTGAGCGGCCATGACTGGCCCCTTTGGGAAGTCTTCGTTCGCTCGAAAGGTGGTCTCAATCATCGCCATGTCGGCAGCGTTCATGCTCCTGACC
>JALYQH010000133.1 GCA_030855945.1 Pseudomonadota bacterium
GCCGCCGAGCCACAGCCGGAAGCCAGCCAGCCGGAAGCAGCCAGCGTCCGCTTCGCGCCGCTGGCGCCGCTGGCGGCGATCCTGTCGGGCCCGATCTTCACCCGCACCCGCGACATCGTCGCCGCCAACATGACCGAGCTGCTCGACCGCAGCGAGGATCCGGCGCGGATGATCCGGATGATCATCGTCGAGATGGAGGAGACTTTGGTCGAGGTGCGCGCAACGGCGGCCCGCTCGATCGCCGATATCAAGGAAATGCGCCGCGCCTGCCAGCGCCTTGACGACATGCAGCATGGCTGGACCGAGAAAGCCGAGCTCGCGCTAACCAAAGGCCGCGACGACCTTGCCCGCGCCGCGCTCGGCGAAAAGCGCAAGGCCGCCGAAATGGCTGAGGGGCTCTACGCCGAAGTCGCTCAGATCGAGGCCGTGCTCAAGGGCTATGAAGCCGACATTCGGCGGCTCCAGGCCAAGCTGGCCGAGGCCCGCGCGCGGCAGAACGCCATCGCCAACCGGTTCGAGAGCGCGCTGACCCGCGCCCGCACCGGCGAACTCATCAACGGGAACCGCACCGCGGAGGCCTTTGCCAAATTCGAGATTCTCGAGCGCCGCGCCGACTTCGCCGAGGGCCGCGCCGACGCGCTCGGCATGACCGGGCCTAAGAGCCTCGAGGAAGAAATTTCAGAGCTTCGCTCGGCCGACGCGGTCGATGCCGAACTTGATGCCATGAAAGCCGTGCTCGCGGCCAAGCTGTGACGGAAAGGAAAAGGGGAATGAAGCGTTTTTCACTCGATCGCCGGGACAAGAAGGTCGCCGGCGTCTGCTCGACGCTCGGGGACGTGTTCAATGTGGACCCGACGATCCTCCGCATCGGCTTCGTCGCCGCTTTCTTCCTGGTCAGCTGGGAAGTCGCGCTGGTCACCTATGTCGCCGCGGGAATCTATCTCGGGCTCAAGAAGCGCAAGCTCAATCGCGGCGAGGACCGTCCGTCCGAATATGAGCGGATGGGCGGCAGGCCGGGCCGGGTCTCGGTCCACGATTTGCGCACGCAGCTCGACTCCAACGACCGCCGGATGATGGCGATCGACCACCACCTCAACCGTCACAACGACGACCTCGCTCGTGAGATCGAGGCGCTGCGGGGAGAGAGCAAATGACCGACCCCATTTCGATCGGCGTGATCGGCGCCAGCCTGCTGCTGATGGTCGCGCTGGCCTGCGTTGCCGGGCTTAAGGGTTGGAGCGCCTGGCTCGATTACAAACGGCTCGAACTGGCGAGCCAAGCGGGGGAAACGCTGCTTCCCCGCACCGGCGGCCGCATCGAACTTGCAGACCTCAAGGAGCGCGTGCGCAAGCTCGAAGCGATCGCGGCGGGGATTGATATCTAGCTGGTTCCCTCCCCGGATTTTCTGGGGGGCGCTCGATAATGGAGGGGTTCTGAGCATTGGACACTTGCCCGGAGAACCCTGCGGCCTATGCTCGGTAGATTGGCGGGGGCTTGAACATGACGATTGCGGAGTGGTGCCTTTTCGGCGCGGTCATTCTCTACTTGGGTACGGTCGCTCCCGCCAAGGCATTCGGGCACCGGGAATTTGACAATGCGGCGCCTCGCGATCCGGCGTTCTACGAGCATCCCATGCGAAAGCGCGCACTGGGCGCTCACATCAACGGGATCGAGACCTTTCCGTTCTTCGCGGCCGCCGTTCTCCTCGCGGAGTTCCGACAGGCTCCGCAGCCGTGGGTTGATGGCCTGGCGCTGGCGTTCCTCGCCACCCGCGTCGCTTTCGTAGGTGCCTATGTCGGCAGCAAATCGACCGCCAGAACAGTCCTTTGGAATGCCGCCTTCGCGTTCAACATCGGCATCTTCTTTCTCTCCGGTTTCGGAGTTCGAGGAGCCGTAATAGCCACAGTCGCGGGTCTGCTGTGGGCGCTGGCAGTGTGGCCCATACTCGCCAGGGTCGAGCGAAATCGATCCGCGGTTGACTCTGCGGGTTAGGCCCGAAGCGGACCTTTAGAATTCAAACCGCGCGTTGACGCGAATATCCCGCCCGGCGAGCGGCGCAAAATCCTTGAGCAGGCTCGAATGTCGGCGCGCGACGACGTCGAAGATGTTGTTGGCGGCGAGGCCCAGGGTCAGTTCGGGGCGGCTCGCCAGCGGGTGCCATTCGACCTCGGCATTGAGCAGGGTGTAGCCCGGCGTTTCGCTTTCGAGGCTGGCGGTGCGGTCTTGGCGGAAGGCGCGTTCGATCTCGATCCGGCCGTCGACCGCGCCGCGCTCAGCCGTCACCGCGCCGAGCAGGCGGAACGGCGGAATCTGCGGCGCCGGGCCGAAGCCGTCGATCGTCGCGCGCACCGCATCGGCCTGCGCTTCCACGCCCCACTCGATCCCGGCGGCCTGCCCGAGTTTGGCCTCGACCTCGGCTTCGAAACCGCGATAGCGAGCTTTGCCCTGACGATAGGTGAAGACCGGCAAATCATCCTCGATTTCGCCGGTCGGCGCCTGGAAGATGAAGTTGGAAAAACGCGTCACGTAGGCGGTCAGGCCCAGGCGGACCGGGCCGGCATTGCGGCGCAGGCTCGCCTCGACGCCGAGGCTGCGCTCGGAGTCGAGGTCGCGGTCGCCGATTTCGAACGCCTGGGTGCCGGCGTGAGGGCCGTTGGCGAACAGCTCGTCGAGCGCGGGGGCGCGGCTGGCGCGCGAAAAATTGAGTCCCGCCTTCCACCCCGGCGCGACTTCGTAGAGTCCGCCCAGGGAAGCGCTAACGGTGGTGAAGCGGCGACGGTCGCTCGGCGTTCCGAGCATCGCGTCGGCCTCGGCGGTGAGCCGCGACGTCTCGACCCGCGCCCCGCCTTCGAAGCGCCACGGTCCGGTCTCGACGCTTTGCAGCGTGAACAGGCCGAGCTGGCGCTGGCGGGAGTCCGGCAGATATTTTTCTTCCCCTTCGATCGACACCGATTTTTGGAGGAATTGGAGACCGTTGGTTCCGCCCCAGCCCGAGCGCTCGGTCTGCGCCAGCTCGGCGCGAAGCTCCCCGCCGCGGGCGAAGAAGCTGGTGCCGATCTCGCCGCTCTCCTCGAGCTCGTCATGGGTGTAGCGGCCAATCCCGCCGCGCAGCCGCACCTCGCTGAAGAAGCCGCCGATCGGCACTTCGGCGCGCGCGTCGAAGCGGGTCTGGCGGACATCCAGCCGCGGCGCCTCGGCCTCGGCGCCGGGCTCGAGCGAAAAGCGGATCGGGACGCCATAGAGCGCCGTATGGCGGGTGACCGACACGCCAAGGTTGAGCCCGCCGTCGACATAAGCCAGCGCGGCCGCGGCCTCGGCCGACTTTGCGGCGCTGTTGGGAATTTCGCCGCGCAGGTCCGCGAGCGCACGCACCTCGGGGTCGGTGCTGGCGCGGGCCTGATCGCGAAGCGGCTCGGCGAGCAGATAGCCGCCGGTGCGCAGATCGTCGCTCTTGGACCAGCTCCCGTCGCCGTGAACCACGAAGCCGCCGCCAAGCGGCACGTCAAGCGCCAGATTGACCGAGCGCTCGTTGGCCGCGGAGCCGTAGCTGGCCATGCCTTCTGCGTGGAACGGCCGTTCGGGGTCGCGGCGGGGGATTCGCGAGTCGATCACGTTGACCACGCCGCCGATCGCCGATGAGCCGAACAGCAAAGCAGAGGGGCCGCGCAAGATTTCGATGCGGTCGGCGGTAAGCGGATTGATCGCGACTGCATGGTCGGCGCTCGACGAGGACAGGTCGATCGTGCCGATGCCGTCGGTCAACACCCGCACCCGGTCGCCGCCGAGACCGCGCAGGATCGGCCGCGAGGCCGCTGGACCGAAGCTGGTGGAGCTGACGCCGGGCTGTTTGGCGAGCGTCTCGCCGAGGCTCGGGCGGATGTCGTTGGCCAGTTCGGCGCCCTCGATCACCGATACGCCGCTGACGATGTCGTCCACATCGACCCGCCGGCCGGTGACGACGATGTCGCCTCCTTCGCCCGCATGGGCTCGATCATGCGGCGAGGGAGCAGCGGTCTGGGCGAAGGCAGGCGCGGCGACTGTGCCGAGTGCCAGCGCGATCGTCGAAAAGGAGCGGGCCATGTTTTTCCTGCGAATAAATGATCTCAACCTACTTAAAGGCGATGATACATCATCGCAAGGGCGTGGGGGTTCGATTGGTCGCCGGGACGAGGGCATTGGTCGAAGCGCAAGCGGCCAACGAGGGGGAGCACGCTCGGCCCCCCCAGAAACGAGTAAACCCCGGCAACCGAAGTTGCCGGGGTTCCATGATTCACATCCGAAGATGAGAACCACGACACTAAAACGCCATGAGCAGGTGGCGGTTCCGAGCGGCGAAAACTTTTTGGTGGCGCCGGAAAAAAGTGGTTTAGCTGCCGCGACCGAAGGAGCATCTATGACCCAGGCCTATATCGTCGAAGCGTTGCGCACGGCCGGCGGCCGCCGCGGCGGCGCCTTAAAGGATTGGCACCCGGCCGACATGGGCGCGGCGATCCTCGATGCGCTGGTCGCGGGCAGCGGGATCGATCCGGTGGCGATCGACGATGTCATCGTCGGCTGCGTCAGCCAGGCGGGCGAGCAGAGCTTTCATGTCGGGCGCAACATGGTGCTGGCGTCGAAGCTCCCCGATAGTGTGCCGGCAGTGACCATCGACCGCCAGTGCGGCAGCTCGCAGCAGGCGCTCCACTTCGCCGCCCAAGCGGTGATGTCGGGCACACAGGACGTGGTCGTCGCCGCCGGTGTCGAGCATATGACGCGCGTGCCGATGGGCATTCCCACGATCCTCGCGATGCAGGCCGGGATCGGGACCGGCCCGTGGAGCGAGGCGATCAAGACCCGCTATGGCGTGGCCGAGTTCAGCCAGTTCACCGGCGCCGAGATGATGGTCGACAAATATGGCTTTGACCGGGGGCAGCTCGATGCCTTCGCGGTGACCAGCCACCGCAAGGCCGCCGCCGCGACCGAAGCCGGCGCGTTCGATCGGGAAATATTGCCCCTCGCGGTCGACGGCGGTGTCCACGATCACGACGAGGGCATCCGCCCCGACGCCAGCCTCGACAGCCTCGCCGCGCTCAAGACCATCGCGCCGCGCGGTCGAATCACCGCGGGCAATGCAAGCCAGATTTGCGACGGCGCCTCAGGCGTGCTGGTGGTGTCCGAGGCCGCGCTGAAGCAGCATGGCCTGACGCCCCTGGCGCGGATCGACAACCTCACGGTCACCGCCGGCGACCCGGTGATCATGCTCGACGAGCCGATCGCCGCCACGCGGCGCGCGCTGGAGCGGTCGGGCCGCAGCCTCGACGAGATCGATCTTTTCGAGGTCAACGAAGCCTTCGCACCGGTTCCGCTCGCCTGGCTCGGGGAGATCGGCGCCGACCCCGCGCGGCTTAACGTCAACGGCGGCGCCATCGCTCTCGGCCACCCGCTCGGCGCCAGCGGCACCAAGCTGATGGCCACCCTCGTCCACGCGCTGCGTGCGCGCGGCGGACGGTTCGGCCTGCAGACGATGTGCGAGGGCGGCGGCATCGCCAATGTGACGATCGTCGAGGCGCTCTAGCGGCGCCGCAGGATAATCATGCTCGGCTGTTCCCGGACAGCCTCCGCGTAAGCCATGTTGCTCGCCATGCCCCCGGCATGGCTGTGCGCAAGGCTGGTGCCGGATGCAGGAGTCGAACCCGCGACCTTCGGTTTACAAAACCGCTGCTCTACCAACTGAGCTAATCCGGCCGATCTTCTCATTCAAAGAATCTGGCCCGCTCTATCGTCAGGTGATGCCGAACGTCCAGCCCTCGGTGCGCGCGATTTCAGGGGTCAGGGCCGGCGGCGCGAAGGCGAGCGGGTTGGCAAGGTGAGCGCGCATTCCCGCAGCGGTGACCAAAGCGTCGGTCTGATGGTCGTCGGGCTCGAAGCGCAGCCGCACCGGCTTACTGCCCAAGCCGATCAACGCGCGGTTGAGATCGGTGCGGTTGCGGAGCTTCGAGCCGCTCATCCCGGCGTTGCGCAGATAAATGCGGGTGTAGATCTCGACCACCGCGCTGCCCTCGTCAGGAAGCGGGTCCATCGGCCAGACTGCGACCTGTGCATCGAGGCGGTGGAGCAGGCGCATTCCGGCGAAGCTCGCCTTGGCGACTTGCGCCGCGCCGATCGCGTCATAGGCGCTCGCGGTC
>JALYQH010000027.1 GCA_030855945.1 Pseudomonadota bacterium
TTCATCGCGCTCGCCGCGCCGGTGCGCTGGTCGCTGGTCGGGGATCGCGCCACCGGCTATCAGGCCAATCGTTTCGCCCGTCACCCGCTTGCCGACATCATGCGGCGCGCGCCTCGAGGATTTGGACCGTGATCGACCGCCCGCAGTTCGAGCCCCCCCCGTTCGACCCCAAGGTCTCGATGCTCGATCGCGGCACGCGCGGCACCCGCCAGCGCGTCGAGGCGCTCGAACATCTGCTTGAGCGCGCCTTCACCATCCCCGGCACCAATCAGCAGGTCGGGCTCGACGTGTTTCTGCAACTCGTCCCCGTGATCGGCGGAGTCGCCGGCGCGGCGCTCGGCAGCTACATGATCTGGGAGGCGCGCAACCTCGGCATGTCGAAATGGGCGATGGCGCGGATGAGCGGCAATGTCGGGACCGATTTCCTTCTCGGGCTGATCCCGTGGGTCGGCGCGATCCCCGATTTCTTCTTCAAGTCGAACACGCGCAATTTGCGCATCATCAAACGCCACCTCGACAAGCACCACCCCGAAACCGCGCTGATCGACGTCAAGCCGCTGCGATGACGAGGCGATCTCGTTGATCCATTCGGTCGGACATTGTGAGCGCCGGGTGTTCGGCCTGCTTCCCGCCGAGCGCCTCGAGCGGCAAACCGCCTTATCCGAGCTGACCGTGGTCGCCCACGCCGGCGCGATCTTGGACGACGCCGCGGTCAACTGGCTGCTCGACAATCCGGGGACGATGATCGTTGCGGACAATGGCCGGCCGCTGGCGTTGGCGGTCGACCGCGTCCGGACCGGGGCGGCGATCGCGGCGGTCGGCGGCGAGCCAGGCGATTTCCCGACGGTAACCACCGAAGCGCTCGGCCAGCGTTATATCCGCAAGCTCCGCAGCCGCTCCCAAATGCTTGCCCTGAGCCTCGACGATATCTCCGTCGCCACGGCCGAACGGCTATTGTTCGCCAAGGTCTACAAGGGCGTCACCGATGTCGTGACCAAATGGCTGTGGCCCGAACCGGCGTTGTGGGTCACGCGATTGGCCGCGCGACTCGCGATTGCGCCAAACGCCGTGACGGTCGTCGGGATCGCGCTGACCATATTCGCCGGCTGGCTATTCTATTCGGGGTCGCTGGCCGGAGCGCTCGCCGCGGCGTGGGCGATGACGTTCCTCGACACGGTCGACGGCAAGCTGGCGCGGGTGACGATCACCTCATCGCCGGTCGGAAACTTGCTCGATCATGGCACCGACATCGTCCACCCGCCCTTGTGGTGGCTGGCCCTGGCGCACGGCCTGGCCATCACCGACCCCGCCGCGAGCGGGACGATTTGGAACGCCTGCTGGATCATCCTTGGCGCCTACGTCGTCGGGCGCGCGGTCGAAATCGCTTTCCACCGGCTGTTCGGCTTCAACAGCTTTCTATTCGCCCGCTTCGACTCGCGGTTCCGGCTGATCGTCGCGCGGCGCAACATCCTGCTGCTGATCATGAGCGCTGGGCTGCTCGCCGGACGGCCGACCGCGGCGTTCGTCCTATGTGCCGGCTGGAGCGTGGTTTCGACGCTGGTCCAGACTATCCGCATCGCCCAGGCCGCCCTCGCCGCGCGGGGGCGAACGCTCAAACCGTGGATTGCCTGATCTAGTCCCCTGAAATCACCGGCCGGCCGACATCGCCCTGCCCGACGGTCCGCCCGGCCATCTCGAGCATCCGCTCGAGGGGCACGCGCGCCTTGGCCATGACCTCGTCCGACAACATGATCCGCGGGGTCAGGTCGCGCAGCGCGACGTAGAGTTTCTCGAGCGTGTTGAGCGCCATGTACGGGCACATGTTGCAGTTGCAATTGCCGTCGCCGCCGGGCGCGCCGATGAAAATCTTGTGCGGCGCGGCTTTCTCCATCTGGTGAATGATGTGCGGCTCGGTCGCGACGATGATCGTATCGGCGGGCGAAGTCAGCGCGAATTCGAGGATCGCCCGGGTCGATCCGACGAGGTCGGCATGATCGACGATATGCGGCGGGCATTCGGGATGCGCAGCGACCGGGGCGCCGGGATACTGCGCCTTCAGTTTGAGCAATTCGGTCTCGCTGAACGCCTGATGGACGATGCAGATTCCCGGCCACAACAACATCTCGCGCCCGGTGCGCCGCGCCAGATAGCCGCCGAGGTGGCGATCGGGGCCGAAGATGATCTTCTGGTCCTGCGGAATCTGCGACAGGATGATGTCGGCCGATGACGAGGTGACGATGATGTCGCTCAATGCCTTCACCGCCGCCGAGCAGTTGATGTAGGTCAGAGCGATATGGTCGGGATGCGCCTCGCGGAACGCCTTGAACTGGTCGGGCGGGCATGAATCCTCAAGGCTGCATCCGGCGTCCATGTCGGGCAGGATGACGGTCTTTTGCGGCGACAAGATCTTCGCCGTCTCCGCCATGAAGCGCACCCCGCAAAAGGCAATCACATCGGCGTCGGTCGCCGCCGCCTTGCGCGATAGATCCAGGCTGTCGCCGACGAAGTCGGCCAGGTCCTGAATTTCGGGCTTCTGGTAATAATGGGCGAGGATGACCGCGTTGCGATCGGTCTTGAGCCGCGCGATCTCTGCGAGCAGGTCGACGCCCTTCAGGCTAGTCGATTGGGCGGTCACTCAGTCACTCCTCGATTGCATTCGGGCCCGCGATATGGTCCCGCCCGACATAGCGCACAATGGCCTATTCCCCCGCGCGTTCGGCCAGCACTTCGGCGATTGACCGGCTGACGTCCCAGCGTTCGACATCGTTAGACGCCTCGCGAGGGACGACCTGGATTTTGACATCCCGGACCCCGAC
>JALYQH010000032.1 GCA_030855945.1 Pseudomonadota bacterium
CGGGGCGGTGCCCCCGGCAACGCGCTCGACGAGATTGGCGAGGTCGCGCGTAGCGTGCGGGCGCCCAACCGAGAGAGCGCGCCCGGCCGCATTGGCCAGCGCCTGCGGATCCCCGGCGATCGCCGAAATCTGGCTGGCAAGCGCTTCGGGGGTGAAGTCGGGCTGGGCAATGACTCGCGCGCCGCCCGCCTTGACCAGTTCGCGCGCATTGACCGTCTGATGATCGTCGGTGGCGATCGGCAGCGGGACCAGGATCGCCGGACGCCCGGCGGCGGTCAGCTCGGCGAGGGTCGAGGCGCCGGCGCGGGCAATCACCAGATGGGCCTCGCCGACCTCGGTCGGCATGTCTTCGATGTAAGTCGAAAGCTCGGCCGGAATGGTCAGCGCGGCATAACGCGCGCGGACCGCTTCAATATCGTCGGCGCGGCATTGCTGCACCACCTGCAGCCTCAGCCGCAGCGAGGCGGGCAGCAGCCCGAGCCCTTCGGGGACGACGCGGCCGAGGACCGACGCGCCCTGGCTTCCGCCGGTGACAAGGATTTTAAGGGGCGCGGTATCGTCGAACGGTGGGAAGGGCAGCTCGCCGAGACGGACTATCGCCTCGCGCACCGGGTTGCCGACGAGCACTGCCTTGGCGCGATGGTCGGGCTTCAATCGCTCGACCTCGGCGAAACTGGTAGCGATCGCCTCGGCTTCACCCGCCAGCCAGCGGTTGACCCGTCCGAGCACCGCATTCTGTTCGTGGAGGATGGTCGGCACCTTTGCCGAGCTCGCCGCGAGCAAAGCCGGAAAGGCGGGATAGCCGCCGAACCCGACCACTGCGTCGGGCTTGAACTTACTGTACAAGGCGCGCGCCTGCCGGCGGCCGCGCAGGACCGAGCGGGCCGCCTTGATCATTCCGAACAGACCCCCGCCAAGCCGCCCGGCGGGCAGGATATGCACCGGCACGTCCTTGAACAGCCCGGGATATTTGGCGCCGCGGTCGTCGGTGACCAGCATCACGCCATGGCCCCGCGCGGCAAGCTCGGCAGCGAGCGCGTGGGCCGGGACCAGATGCCCGCCGGTGCCCCCGGCCGCCAACGTAATGTTCATAATTTCTCCCCGCCCCACTTCACGACATAGGGCGAGCGGTTGAGATACGGATTTCGCCGGGTGAAGGCGAGCAGCAATCCCATGCCGATCGACAGCGCCAGCATCGAGCTGCCGCCATAGCTGATGAACGGCAGGGTCATGCCCTTGGACGGCGCGATCTGGACGTTGACCGCCATGTTGATCAGGGCCTGAAGCCCGAACTGCACCGCCAGCCCTGCCGCGGCGAGAATCGCGAAGCTCGACTCCTCGTCGAGCAATTTGACCAGCACGCGCGCGACAATCGCCATGTAGAGGCAGGCGATGGCGAGGCAGGCGATCAGCCCGAATTCCTCGCCGATCACCGAGAAGATGTAGTCGGTGTGCGGCTCGGGCAGACCGAACTTGCGCGTGCCCCCGCCCGGCCCCATCCCGAACAGGCCGCCGGCGGTGAGCGTGCGCATCGCATTTTCGGTCTGGAAATTGTCGCCCTCGCCGAACAGGAAGCCGTCGATGCGGGTCTGCGCGACGTCATAGAAGAAGTAAGCGAGGACGATGCCGACCAGCCCCGCCACCGCCAGCCCGCCGATCACGCGCAGGTTGAGCCCGGCAATGGCGAGCATCGCGATCCAAACCGCCATGAAGATGATCGTCGAGCCGAAATCGGGCTGCATCATCAACAGCACCGCGACCGCGCCAGTGACCAGCGCCGACAGCATGAACACGGGCAATTTCTTGTCGCTGTCCTTAAGGCTGAGCAGCCACGCGAGCGCTACGACGAAGAAGGGTTTCAAGAATTCGGACGGCTGGACCTGACCGAGGCCGAAACTCAGCCAGCGCCGCGCGCCGTTGATCTCGGGCCCGACGAACGGGACAATGACCAGCCCGGCAAAGCAGATTGCCGCGCCGGCCAGCGACAGCCGCCGCGCCCGCTCGCGCGGCATCATCGAGATGAAGATCATCACCGGCAGCGACACCGCGATCCAGCCGAGCTGGCGGTAGAAATAATAAAGGTCGGCGAATTGGACCGATCCTCCCGAATAGCGTTCGGCGGCCGCCGGCGAGGCCGCGGCGACGGCAATGAGCCCAATCCCGATCAGCACCGCGACCATCAGCAGCAGGACGCGGTCGATCTCCCAGAACCAGCGGCTTGCCGCGGACCGGTCGGAACGGCCGTAGCGGCTTGGGTCTGCCAGCGCGGTGGTCGCCTTGATCCGTCCCGACAGCGATGTCTTCAATGGCGATGCCGTGTTCATAAGGCCCCCACAAGCTCGCGAAACGCATCCCCGCGCGCTTCGAAATCCCGAAACTGGTCGAACGACGCGCAGGCCGGCGACAGCAGCACCGTATCACCCTCTTCGGCATCCGCAGCAGCCTGCTTGACCGCCTCGCCAAGTTCTCCACAGTTTTTCACTGGCATGTGCGGTTTCAGCAGCCGCTCGAACAGGCCGGCCGCCTCGCCGATCGTGTAGGCGCAGCGGACATGCCCGAAATGCGGGGCGCATTCGTCGAGATTGTCCGACTTGGCCTGCCCGCCGAGAATCCAGCGGATCGCCGGAAAGGCGGCAAGAGCCGGTGCGGTCGCGGTAGGGTTGGTCGCCTTGCTGTCGTTGACGAAGAGGATGCCATCGCTTTGCGCGACCCGCTCCATCCGGTGGGGCAGGCCCGGGTAGGTGCGGAGGGCCTGAGTTATCGTGTCGTGTGGAACGTCGAACGTGTCAGCAACGGTTGCGGAGACCACCGCATTTTGGAGGTTGTGCGGCCCCTGAAGTGACGGCCAAAATGGTTGAAGTGATGCCTCAAACGGCTGGAAGAAAGTAGTGCCGTCAATGACTGCCGCACCTGCTCTCCCGTCGGACCGCTCCAATACTGAACTAAACTTCTCGGCCGAGATCCGATCCTCCGTGCTGATCGACACATTTCCGAGCGCCTGCATCTCGAACAGCCGCATTTTCGTCGCTGCATAGGCATCGAAGCCCTCATAACGATCGAGATGGTCGGGCGTGATGTTGAGCAGCACGGCGACATCGCAATCGAGGCTTTGTGTCAGGTCGAGCTGGTAGCTTGACAGTTCGAGCACATAGACACCGCCTTCGGGCAGCGGGTCCACGCTAAGGATCGGCAGGCCGATGTTGCCGCCCATCAGGCTCGGCACGCCCGCGGTCTGGAGGATGTGATGGACCAATGCCGTCGTAGTCGACTTGCCGTTGGTGCCGGTGATGCCGACGACCTTGTGCGGCGGAAGCTCCGGGCGCGCTCTCGCGAACAGTTCGATATCGCCGATGATCTCGACGTTGGCGTCCCGAGCGCGGGCGGCAATAGGATGCGTGTTCAAAGGGACGCCCGGCGAAACGACGAGCGCGTCGAACTGGCTTAGGTCGGCGGTGTTCAGATCGAGTATTTCCGTTCCCCGGCGGAGGCCGGGGTCCAGGCC
>JALYQH010000054.1 GCA_030855945.1 Pseudomonadota bacterium
TCCGATCAGCCGTTCGCTTTCGCCGCCGGTGTGGCCGGGAACCCAAGCCGAATAGACGTCCGCTGTGTCAATCATGCTGCCGCCGGCATCGACGAATGCATCGAGGACGGCGAAGCTGGCCTCCTCGTCGGCGGTCCAGTCGAAAACATTGCCGCCGAGCGCGAGCGGGGCGACCATCATATCGCTGGTGCCGACCTGTCGAAGCGTCATGTCTTGGTCTCCTGTTCGAACCATGCGGCGGCCTCGCGGACCCGCTGTGATGCCGACAAACGCGTGACCAGTACTGCGTCGGGGGTGGCGACGATCACCAGATCGTCGACCCCTAGCGCGGCGACACGCGGGCCGCTGGTGCGGATCAAATTGGCATGCCCGTCGATCGCAACCGTGCCGGCGCCGAGTGCATTGCCGGCGCTGTCCTTCCCCAAGGCGTCGAACAGCGCGGTCCAGCTGCCGATGTCCGACCAGCCCATGCTGACCGGCACCACCGAGATCGCGCTTTCCTTTTCCATCACCGCATAATCGATCGATTGCGCCGGCGAGCGCGCGAATTCTTCGCGGTCAGGGCGAACCACGCCATTCTCTCGCGCCGCGGCGTCGAGCGCACGCCGCCCTGCCTCGAGCATCGCCGGAACGTGCCGCTCGAGCGCCGCCAGCCAGGTTTCGGCGCGGGCGAGGAAAATGCCGGCATTCCAATAATGACCGCCGGCAGCGAGCAATGCCTCTGCGCGCTCGGCGTCGGGCTTTTCGACGAACCGCTCGACCCGGCGCACCCCTTGGCCAGCGCCCGCGGCGATATAGCCGTAGCCGGTTGCCGGATGATCGGGTTCGATCCCGAAGGTCACGATGTCTCCGGCCTCGGCGGCTACGCGCCCGGCGTCGATGGCGGCGTGGAAGGCGGGCAGGTCCGCAATGTGGTGATCGCTCGGAGTCATCAACAGCAGCTCGCCGGGCTCGGCAATGAGGGCGGCGAGCGCGATCGCTGGCGCACTGTCGCGCTTCATCGGCTCGAGCACCAGTTGTGCGCCATCGATGCCGCCAAGAATCGCGGTAAGTTCCTCGCCTTGCGCCTCGCCGGCCACAACCAGCGGCGGTGCAAAGCGTGCCCGATCAGCGAAGCGGTCGAGCGTTGCCTGAAACAGGCTGGTCTCGCCGATTAGCGGGAGCAGATGCTTGGGCCGCGCGGGAGTCGACATCGGCCATAACCGTGTGCCCGCTCCGCCGGCCAATATCACCGGCCGGACTCTGCCGCCGTCACGCTGTTCCATCATATCCCCTTTGATGGTCGAAAGCGGCGCCCGTGCAAAGGTTCCTGCGGCGCGCGACGCAAAACGCCGTTCACCCAAAATTTGTAAAGTTTTGCGACACAGTGAGCATGTCGGCCGAACTTACACAGATGCCCCCGTGTCGGGGCTGATTGCCTTCTGGTCGCACGCGCTCGCCGCGGCGCTGTTCGCCGGGCTGGTGGTGTGGGAGCTGCGCCGAGGAATTCGCATCGGCGGCGGTCAGCGGATGCTGCTTGCCGCGCTCGCGCTGACCGCCTGCTGGGCGTGGCTGACCGCGCTCGAGCCGCAGTCGATCCTCGCCGCTTATGCCGAAACCGCGCGCAACCTCGTGTGGCTCGGCGTACTATACCGGCTCGCGGACATGGGCAGCGATGCGCGCCAGCGCGGCGTCCAGCCGGTCTATGCCGCGGTCGCGGGCGTGCTCGGGCTGCAATTGGTGGTCGATGCGCTGCCATTGTTGATCGACACCGCCGACCCGAGCGGCGCCCGGACCCTCATGTCGACCGCGATCGTGCTGCGGCTGACTGCGGCGGCGGGATCGCTGGTGCTTGTCCATAATCTTTACGGCCAGGCCGCGCCGGCAAGCCGCGGCGCGATCCGCCTGGCGATGCTCGCGCTTGCGTTGATGTGGGCCTACGACCTCAACCTTTACACGGTCGCTTATGTCGATCCGGGAGCGGCACGCGGCCTGTTCGACTGGCGCGGGCTGGCGGCGGCGCTGACCGCACCCTTGTTCGCGCTCGGCGGAGCGCGCGGAGAGGGCTGGCATATTCGCCTGTCGCGCGCGGCGACGTTCCAGTCGCTGTCGCTGCTCGCCATCTGCGCCTATTTCGCAACCATGGCGGTGCTCGCCACCGCGCTTCGCGGAAGCGGGCTAGACTGGACCCGCGACCTTGCGGTGGCGCTGATGGCGCTGCTCACCGTCGCAGCGATCGTGCTGCTGCCGAGCGCGCGCGCGCGCGGCTGGGCCAAGGTCAAGCTGACCAAGCATCTGTTCGAGCATCGCTACGACTATCGCACCGAGTGGCTGCGCTTCACCGACACGCTCGGCGCGTGGGGGCCCGATGCCGCGCCGCTCGGCGAGCGGGTGATCAAGGCGTTCGCGGACATTTTAGACGCGCCCGGCGGGATCCTGCTGGTGCTCGACGATGGGGGGCATTTCGAGCCCGCCGCCGAATGGCACTGGCCCGGCGCCGCCCAGCCCGGCGCCACCACCAGCCGTGAGGCCGGCGCGGCATTCTGGCGGGCCATCGCCACCGACGGGCGGATTGTCGATTTCGAGGCGCGGCGCGGCGGCTGGGACGGCGCGCGCGATGCCCAGCTGGCAATCCCGGCGGCTTTGCTGTCGGAGCCCAATGCGTGGGTCGGCGTACCGTTGATCCACGAGGAACGGCTCGTCGGCCTCATCATTCTCGCCGCGCCCGATTATCAGCGCGCGCTCGACTGGGAGGATTATGACCTGCTCCGCACCGCCGGGCGTCAGGCTGCGTCGACCCTGGCCGAGGCGCATGGTCAGCAGGCGCTGATCAACGCTCAGCGGTTCGAGGATTTCAACCGCCGCTTCGCCTTCATCCTCCACGATATCAAGAATCTCGTCAGCCAGCTCAGCCTGGTGAGCCACAACGCCGAGCGTCATGCCGACAACCCGGAATTTCGCGCCGACATGATCGCCACGCTTCGGAGTTCGGTCGGCAAGATGAACGAGCTGCTGCTGCGCATCGCGCCCAAGGGGGATACGCGCGCGGTCCATTCCCATCCGGTCGAGCTGCGCGCGCCTTTGTCGGCGACGATCGCCGCCCACCAGCTTCGCCACGAGGTCAGCCTGTCGGGCGACGCCGGCCTGTGGGTGGCCGCCGATCCGGTCGCACTCGAGCAGGCGATCGGCCACTTGCTGCAGAATGCGATCGATGCCAGCCCGGCGAACGCGCCGGTCACCGTGCGCGTCACTTGCGATGGCGAGGCGGCGCTGATCGCGATCGCCGACCAGGGCGCCGGAATGGACGCCGACTTCGTCCGCAACCGCCTGTTCCAGCCGTTCGCCTCGACCAAGTCGGGCGGGTTCGGAGTCGGCGCGTTCGAAGCGAAGTCGCTTATCTCCGCCATGGGTGGCCGCCTTACCGTCGAAAGCCGTCCCGGCCATGGCAGCCGCTTCCTGATCTCACTTCCTCTCTCGCAACGGATCGCCGCATGACCGACCAACTGCTTCCCGTCCTGCTCGTCGTCGAGGATGACGAGGGCCTCCAGCGCCAGCTCAAATGGGCCTATGACGGCTACCGCGTGGTCGTCGCCAGCGACCGGGCAGCGGCGATCGACCTGGTTCGCCTGCACGAGCCGGCGGTGGTCACGCTCGACCTTGGCCTTCCGCCCGATCCCGACGGCACCAGCGAAGGCTTTGCCACGCTCACCGAGATTCTAGCGCTCAAGCCCGACACCAAGGTGATCGTCGCCTCGGGACACGGCGCGCGCGAAAGCGGATTGAAGGCGATCGCGCTCGGCGCTTATGATTTCTATCGCAAGCCAGTCGATATCGACGAGCTTGGGTTGATCGTCGGCCGCGCGTTTCACCTTCATGCGATCGAGGCGGAGAATCGCCGCCTCGCCGAGTCCGGCGGAGAGTCCGCGACCATGCTCGGCTCGATCGTGTCGGCCGCGCCCGAAATGCTAAAGGTCGCGCGGACCATCGAGCGTGTTGCCTCAGCCAACGTCTCGGTGATGCTGCTCGGCGCGAGCGGCACCGGCAAGGAATTGCTCGCTCGCGCGGTTCACGACAAGAGTCCCCGCGCCGCCCGCGAATTCGTCGCCATCAATTGCGCTGCAATCCCCGAGAATCTGCTCGAGGCCGAGCTGTTCGGCTATGAGCGCGGCGCCTTCACCGGCGCGGTCAAGACCACGCCGGGCAAGATCGAGCAGGCGCAGGGCGGGACCTTGTTCCTCGACGAGGTCGGCGACATTCCGCTCGCCCTCCAGGTCAAATTGCTGCGGTTTCTGCAGGAACGCGTGATCGAGCGGATCGGCGGGCGGGTCCCAATCGCGGTCGATACGCGGATCGTCTGCGCCACTCACCAGGACCTCGACGCGATGACCGCCGACGGCCGCTTCCGCGAAGACCTTTATTATCGCCTTGCCGAAATCGTCGTGCCGATCCCCAGCCTTGCCGAGCGATCGGGGGACGCGGTCTTGCTTGCGCGCCATTTCACCAACCGCTTCGCGCGCGAGATGAAGGTCAAGGTCCATGGGCTAGCCCCCGATGCGGTCGAAGCGGTGGACGCTTACCCGTGGCCGGGCAACGTCCGCGAGCTGGAAAATCGAATCAAGCGCGCGGTGATCATGGCCGACGGGAAATTGCTTGGCGCGGCGGATCTCGAGCTGCGCGCAATCAATGGTGACGGAGGCACGCTGCCAGTCAATCTGCGCGCGGCGCGGGAAGTGGCCGACCGCCGGGTGATCCATCAGGCGCTGACCCGGACCGAGCATAATATATCGAGCGCCGCAAAGCTGCTCGGAATCAGCCGGCCGACGCTCTACGATTTGATGAAGCAATATCAGCTGGCCAATTAGGCCAGCGGGGCGCTTTTAAAATTGCCGGGCCGACCTCAGGCCAGCCCGGCAATGTTCGTTAGCGCGTCTTTTCGCCGATCAGGAACGGGCTTGGCTGTCCCTGGGCATCGGTCTGACCGCCGCCACCAGCAATGCTGGTGCCAGTGCTCGTGCCGGCGCCTTGGCGATCGGAGCCTGATTCCTGCAGCTTCTGATCGGCCTTTTCGACCAATTCGTCCTTCTTCTCGCGAAGCTGCGATGTCAGCTCGTCCTTTTTCTCGCTGGCCAGGTCGCGGGCCTGCTCGCCGAGGCTGCCGAGCTTTTCCTGCTCCTGACGGCTGATCGGGAGCGCCGAGCCGAACAATGCGCCGACCGCGGCGGCGAACATGCCGCCGACGAGCGGATTGTTGCTGTAGGCATCCTGCGTGGAGGCAACGGCCTCACGCCCCTTTTGCATTGCCGCGTCGCCGGCCTGTCCCGATGAATCAGCCCAGGCGCGGCGCTTCTCGCGGAACTTGTCGGCGACGCTGTCGAGCCGTTCGCGGAAGCCGTAATCGTCCTCGTCGGGCCTGCGTTCGACCATGAAATAGGTCGAGCGGGCCATGTCGCGGCGACGCTGATACGCGAGCGAATCCTCATCCGCGCGCATCTCGACCGACGACATGTGCGACACATAATCGCGGTGGCTGCGGTCGTCGTCATAGTCGGGCGTGTCAGGCTTGTCCGAGCCGAGCGAAGGAATCTTCGAATCCTTGTCGCTCACCAGCCAGATCGCGCCGATGGCGATCAGGCCAAGCGCGATCGGATTGCGCCGCGCGCCGTCGATCAGCGTGCGCGCATCGACATCGTTCTCATCCGCCTTGGCAAGCAGGGCGTTGAAAATGTTTTTCGGGGTAAGTTGGTCGCCGATCTTGTCGACGGTCCGGCTCATTTCGTCCTGGGTCTGGCGGATGTCGCGCTCGATCGCGGCGGGGTCCTGCGTGTCGTTCATATTGTTCATCGTCCATTCTCCGTCTGGAGGTCGCCGCGCACTGCGTCGGGCGTCCTTTGTAGGGTGCGTTGCGAGCGGTCGGGCGCAAGGTGCGCCGAGCTCATCTTGCTCGCGCCGCCGCGATAGAGGACGTAAGCCAGCACAAGCGTGGCGACGCCGACGATCAACGTCGCAAGTCCGAGATTATCGATCGCATCACCGAGCAGATAGGCAAGCCCCATCAGGACCACGCCGAGACCGGCGATGCCGACGACCGCTGCTCCGGCCATCGCGCCGACGGCCAGCGTGACCTCGGCCGCCGACTCGCGGATCTCGGCCTTGATCAGGCTCAACTGCTGTTCGGCGAGGTGCGAGCCTTGGCCGGCGAGCTGCCGGACCAGATCGACAACGTTGTCACCGCCCGCGCCCGTTGCGGCGGAGTCAGGCGAGCGCATCACATGCGGTTCTGACTCGGCAAAGGGGGTGTCGGGCCGGGTCATGCAAATTCCCCGCGGCGGCTGGTCGGAAACGGCGCTCCGGCACCAGTCGCGCCGAACGCCGGCTGCTGCTGTTCGCCCACGGGTCCGGGCTGGGTGGGACTATTGGAGGCCTGCTCGCCACCTGCCTTGAAAACGCGCGCGGCAGCGAAGCCGGCGGCGGCGCATGCGGCAAGAAAGGTGCCCGGCGAATTGCGCGCGAAATCCCGAACTTCGTTCGTGATCTGCTTCGCGTCTTTCTGTTCAAGCGAATCGGCAAATCGCTGGATGTGCTTGGCGCCTTGTTCGAGCGACGACTTGAGCCACTGCGGACTGCTGTCGTCGAGCTCTCCCGCCGCGCGTTCGATGGCGCCGGAAAGCGATTTGGCCTGGTCGGCGGCCTCACCTTTTCGGGTGTCGAGTTCCTGGTTCAGGCGGTTGGTGGCGGTGGTGCTGACTTGCTTGACGTCGGCGCGCAATTCTTCGCGCGCCCCGCCCGTGGTTTCGGGAGGATGCTGCATATAAGTGCCCTTTCTAATCGATACTTAACCAACTTGCGGCGGGCGTTGGAGTTCCGCCGCCGTCGATAAGTTTCGCCCGGTCGAGGCCAGCATCGGTCGAGGTACCGAGGGACTCGGTTCGTCGCCTAGGCCGACAGCTTCTCAGCCATTTCCGCGACTTCGAGCCAGCGCATTTCAGCTGCATCCTTGGCGGCGCGCTTCGCCTCAATGGCTTCGGTCAACGCGGCGAACCGATCGGGGTCGCGGGCATAAAGATCGGGGTCATGAAGCGCCGCTTCGGCGACTTCGATCTCGCGCTCGATCGCCTCGATCTCCGCGGGCAGCCGGTCGAGGTCGCGTTGGTCCTTGAAGCTGAGTTTCTTGTTCCCCGGCGAAGGGGCACCCCGCAAAGTAATACTTTGCGGGGACCCCGATGGCCGGGGTCCAGGAGCGCCGACAGGCGCTGCACGCTTTGCGGCCGGAACCCCGGCCTTCGCCGGGGCACGGGCGACCGCACGCTGCCGAATCCAATCCTCATAGCCGCCGGCGACGATGTCGATCTTGCCCGACCCGTCGAGCCCGAGCGTGACCGTCACCGTCTTGTCGAGGAAGTCGCGGTCGTGGCTGACGATCAGGACGGTGCCGTCATAGTCGGCGATCACTTCCTGGAGCAGGTCAAGCGTTTCCAGGTCGAGGTCGTTGGTCGGCTCGTCAAGCACGAGCAGGTTGGAAGCTCTGGCAAATTCGCGGGCCAGCAGCAGCCGCGACCGTTCGCCGCCCGACAGCGTTCCGACCGGGGCGTCGGTGAGCGACGGGTCGAACAAATATTCCTTCAGATAACCCTTGATGTGCTTCTTGACCCCGCGCACGTCGATCCAGTCGCCGCCCTCGGCAAGCACGTCGCGCACGCGGCGGTCGGGCGCCATCAGCTTGCGCTGCTGATCGATGACGATCCCGTCGAGCGTCTTGGCCTGCACTACCTTGCCGGCGTCGGGCTTGATCTCGCCGGTGAGCAGCTTGAGCAAAGTGGTCTTGCCCGCGCCATTCGCGCCGACCAACCCGATCCGGTCTCCGCGCTGGATGCGCAGCGTGAAATCGGCGATGATAACGCGAGATTGCCCCCCTTCTGCGTTGATAGGGAAACTCTTATAAACCCCCTGGGCATCAATCGCGGTCTTGGTCTTCACGTCATCGCGCGCCAGCCCGAGCTTGGCCGCGCCGGGCGGCCCGAGCATCGCCGCGCGCTGGGCGCGCATATCGTGCAATTTGGCCAGCCTCCCCTGGTTGCGCTTACGCCGCGCGGTGACCCCGCGCTGGAGCCAGTGAAGCTCGAGCTTCAACTTGGCGTCTAGCTTGTCGGCGATGCGCTCCTCCTCGGCGAACACCGCCTCGGTCCATGCATCGAATCCGCCAAAGCCGATCTCCGCGCGGCGGACGGTGGCGCGGTCGAGCCACAGGCAGGACCGGGTCAGGCGCGTTAGGAAGGTGCGGTCGTGACTGATGGCGATGAACGCGCCGCGAAACCGCGCCAGCCATTGCTCGAGCCAGTCGATCGCGCCGAGATCGAGATGGTTGGTCGGCTCGTCAAGCAACAGCACGTCGGGATCCTGCGCAAGGGCGCGGACGATCGCCGCGCGGCGCCGCTCGCCGCCGCTGGCAGTGGCGATTTCGCGCGTCAGGTCGATCCCGATCTGGTCGGCGATGGCGGCGGCTTCATGCGCCTCTGGCGCATCGTCTCCGCCCAGCACCCAAGCCTCGAGCGTCGCATAACCGCTCATGTCGGGATCCTGCTCGAGCAGCACCACGCGCGTTCCGGGCACAATCTTGCGCACGCCCTCGTCGGTCTCGATCATCCCGGCGAGGCATTTGAGCAGGGTCGTCTTGCCGGCGCCGTTGCGGCCGATCAGCGCCAGCCGATCGCGCGGCCCGACATGAATGTCGAGGCCGCGGAACAGCCAGCCCTCGCCTTGGACGAGGCCGAGCTTTTCAAAGGAAAGGACGGGAGGAGCCATGGCGGCGTCCCTAGAGCCTGATCGCCCACGGCGAAAGCGCTCGGCGCTTGAACCGGGGGCGTGAATCGGGCTCTCATGAGGACGCGTGGCTTCCAGGCAACGTCATCCGCTTGATGAACGATTGCGAACAAATCATTCATAACGCATTCAATGGTTTGGCCGTAGGGGTGCTCGCAGGAAGATTCGCCATGAGCCTGTTTCGCATCCTTATTGCCGCCACCTGCATGGCTGGCCTTTCGCTCCCCTCGGTGGCGGTGGCGCAGCGCACGCCGTCGAGCGAGGAGCGCCGTGGCCTCGAACGCCCGCGCGACCAGGACCGCGCCTTTCGCGCGACTCGCGAGGGCCGCTCGATGCCGCTGCCGATGATCGAGCGCCGGGTCATGCCGTTCATGGGCGGCGCCGACTATCTCGGGCCTGAACTGAAGGGCGAAACCTATCGCCTCAAATTCATGCAAGGCGGGCGCGTGATCTGGGTCGACGTCGACGCCGCCACCGGACGTATCCTGCGCCGCTCTTCGGGCAACTGACGCCGCCAGCGGGCGAACCGCGATTGACTTTTCGCCCCAATTCCCCAGCTTCGTTATGCATCCGCAACCCTTGGCGTCGGCGCGGGTTGATGCGGAACATGAACAGACGGAGCCCCATTGCATGCGTGTCCTGATCGTCGAAGACGAACCCAATCTCGGACGCCAGTTGCGCTCGACCCTCGAAGGGGCCGGCTATGCCGTCGACCTCGCCACCGACGGCGAG
>JALYQH010000074.1 GCA_030855945.1 Pseudomonadota bacterium
GTTCGACCTTTTCGAATTTCACCGTGCTGCCCGAGATCGCGGTAGCGAAGATCGACCGCGCCGCGCCGTTCGACAAGGCCTGCTACATCGGCTGCGGAGTGACCACCGGGGTCGGCGCGGTGGTCAATACGGCGAAGGTCCAGCCGGGCGACAATGTCGTGGTGTTCGGATTGGGCGGCATCGGACTCAACGTCATCCAGGGCGCGCGCATGGCCGGCGCCGACCGCATCGTCGGGGTCGACATCAATCCGGGCAAGGAGGAATGGGGGCGCAGGTTCGGGATGACCGACTTCGTCAATCCCAAGCAGGTTTCGGACGTCGTCGCGCACATCGTCGCGATGCTCGACGGCGGCGCCGACTATAGCTTCGACTGCACCGGCAATACCGACGTAATGCGCAGGCGCTCGAATGCTGCCATCGCGGCTGGGGGACGAGCATCGTCATCGGGGTCGCCGAGGCGGGCCGGGAAATCGCCACGCGGCCGTTCCAGCTGGTCACCGGCCGCAACTGGCGCGGGACCGCGTTCGGCGGCGCCAGGGGACGCACCGACGTTCCGAAAATCGTCGACTGGTATCTGAAGGGCAAGATCGAGATCGACCCGATGATCACCCATGTCCTGACGCTCGACGAGATCAACAAGGGCTTCGACCTGATGCACGCGGGTGAGAGCATCCGCAGTGTCGTTGTTTACTGAGGAGGAAAGCAGATGTTCAGTCATATCATGGTCGGGTCGAACGACATCGACGCTTCGAAGAAATTCTATGACGCCGTGTTCACCGCGACCGGCGGCAAGGAAGGACGGATCGACCCCAAGGGACGGCTGACCTACCTCAATAACGGCGGGGTGTTCATGGTCACCAAGCCGATCGACGGCCGCGCGGCGAGCCACGGCAACGGCACGACGATCGGCTTCGCGGTCGACGGCCCCGAGCAGGCCCAGGCGTGGCAGGATGCCGGGGTCGCCGCTGGCGGCACCGCGATCGAGGATCCGCCCGGCATCCGCTCGGGCAGCGGGGTCAACCTCTATCTCGCTTATTTGCTCGACCCGTCGGGCAATAAATTATGCGCGCTGCACCGCCTGCCGAACGATTGATGGAAACGGTCAGCGAGGTCGCGAGCCACGGCGGAGTGCAGGGCGTTTATCGCCATGCCTCCGCCGCGACGCAGAGCGACATGACCTTTTCGCTGTTCATGCCGCCCGAGGTCGAGCGCGGCGAGCCGCTACCGGTGCTGTGGTATCTGTCGGGGCTGACCTGCACCCACGCCAACGTCACCGAGAAAGGCGAATATCGTGCGGCGTGCGCGGAGGCGGGGATCATCTTCGTCGCTCCCGATACCAGCCCGCGCGGGGCCGACGTGCCCGACGATCCCGAGGGACAGTGGGATTTCGGCCAGGGCGCGGGCTTCTACCTCGACGCGACCGAGGAGCCGTGGGCGCGGAACTTCAACATGGCGAGCTATGTGATGGGCGAACTGCCGGCGCTGGTTGCCGAGCAGTTCCCGATCGACCTTGAGCGGCAGGCGATTTGCGGGCATTCGATGGGCGGGCATGGCGCGCTGACGCTGGCGCTCAAGCATCCCGGGCGGTTTCGCTCGGTCTCGGCGTTCGCGCCGATCGTCGCGCCGGGGCAGGTGCCGTGGGGCAGAAAGGCGCTGGGCCATTATTTGGGCGAGGAGGATGCGGCGTGGCGCGCGCATGACACGGTCGCGCTGATCGAAGATGGCGCGCGTGTCGCGGAGCTCCTCATCGACATTGGCGACGCCGACCCGTTCCTTGAAAAGGAATTGCGGCCAGAGCTGCTCGAGGCGGCGTGCGAGGAGGCGGGGATCGGGCTGACGCTGCGGCGGCAGGCGGGCTACGACCATAGCTATTATTTCATCTCGACCTTCATGGCCGACCATGTCCGCTGGCATGCCGAGCGGCTGGCGGGCTGAAGCATGATCGCGCGCGAATTGATCGATACCGCCGACGTGCCCGGGGGCGAGCAATTGCGGCTGTTCCGGCGGGGCGGAGATCATATGATCGTGCTTGGCCGCAACGAGCTGATGAACAGCCGGATGAGCGGGTCTGAGGAAGTGCTTGCCACCGACACGATCGAGCGGCTCGGCCGCCCCGCGCCGCATATTTTGATCGGCGGTTACGGAATGGGCTTCACCTTGCGCGCGGCGCTTGACGCGCTCGGCCCGAAGGCGAAAGTGACGGTTGCCGAGCTGGTACCGGAGATCATCGAATGGGCGCGCGGGCCGATGGGCGACCTGACCGCCGGCTGCCTCGACGATTCGCGGGTGCGGGTGGTGGAGGGCGATGTTGCAGGGCTGATCAAGCAGGCAAATTCAACCTATGACGCGATCCTGCTCGACGTCGACAACGGCCCCGACGGCCTGACCCGCGCCGGCAATGATGGGCTTTATTCGCCGCGCGGGTTGGAAGCAGCGCGCATGGCGCTGACGCCGGGCGGCATCCTCGCGGTCTGGTCGGCGGCGCCCGATACGAAGTTCGCGCGGCGGCTCGGCGAGGCGCGGTTCAAGGTCGATGAAGTGGCGGTTCGCGCGCGCCGCAACGGCAAGGGGCCGCGTCATGTCATCTGGTTTGCGAGGAACCGTTAGCGCGCTGATGCCAAGGATGGTGACCCCTACGAGAATCGAACTCGTGTTTTCGCCGTGAGAGGGCGACGTCCTAACCGCTAGACGAAGGGGCCGGTGGCAGGCCGGGCGGTTAGGCGAAGGCCAAGCGGCGGTCAAGCGGGCGAAGCGCAGTCCTCCGGGCGGGGCTCAAACGAATGCTGCGTCTTCCAAGTGCATTTCAGCGGCGTTGCCGCCATTATATTCGTCGCGCTTGATCGTCCCCGCCAGCCACCAGCGCTGGTCGCCGCTCGAACACAGCATGGCCTGACCGAGCGGCGTGTCGGCGGCGCGGAAGGCGATGAGCTTGAACGACTTGCCGTCGTCACCGCAGGCGATGCCGCGGACATGGCCGTTGCCGGCGATGCTGACCTTGAGCAACCGCGCCGGGCCGGCGGCGATGCGCGGACCCGGCCAGCCGGCGCCGTACGGCCCGCCGGCGTCGAGCGCGTCGCACAGCGCGCCGGCGACCCCGCCGGGGGCGAGCAATGCGTCGAGGAGCAGGGTTCGCCCGCCACGCGCAGTTTCGATATCGGAGGCCAAGCGGTCATTGAGGAAGGCACGCAAAGCCTCGATTCCGCCGGGCGCGACGGTCACCCCCGCCGCCATCGCATGGCCGCCGCCGGCGATGAGCAGGCCGTTGTCCTTGGCGGCGAGGATCGCGGCACCGAGGTCGACGCCCGAGATCGAGCGGCCCGAGCCCTTGCCGGTGCCGTCGTCCTGCTCGGCGATGACCAAGGCGGGGCGGCCGAAACGCTCCTTGAGGCGGCTGGCGACGATTCCGACCACGCCCGGATGCCAGCCGGGGCCCGAGACGATGACGAGCGGGGCGTCGGCCTGCGTTTCGGCCTGCTCGCCGGCCTGCTCGCCGACGACCATCTCGATCGCGCGGCGTTCCCCGTTCAATCGATCGAGCTCGGCGGCGATGGCGCGCGCTTCCTCGGGGTCGGTTGCGGTCAGCAGGCGAACGCCGAGGTCCGACTTGCCGACTCGCCCGCCGGCGTTGATGCGCGGGCCGAGCGCGAAACCGAGGTCGCGGCACGACGGCGGCTTGACCAGCCGCGCCGCCTCGGCCAGCGCAACCAGGCCGATGTTCTGGCGCGCCGCCATGACTTTGAGACCCTGCGTGACGAAGGCTCGGTTCAGCGTCTTCAACTTGGCGACATCGGCGACGGTGCCAAGCGCGACGAGGTCGAGCAGGTCGATGATTTTCGGCTCGGGCGAGCCGTCGGCGAAGCGGCCCCGCCTCCGCATTTCTCGGAGCAGTGCGACCCCGAGCAGGAACGCCATCCCGACCGCCGCAAGGTGGCCGTGGGCGGCGCCGTCGGCGCTCTCGTCGAGGCGGTTGGGGTTGATCATCGCCAGCGCGGTCGGCAGCGCCGCCGCGCACAGATGATGGTCGCAAACGATCACCTCGAGTCCGGCGGCCGCGGCCTCATCGAGCGCCTCGAACGCCTGCGCGCCGCAATCGACGGTGACGATCAGGCTCGCTCCGCGCGCCTTCAGCTCGACCAGCGCTTTCCCGCTCGGGCCATAGCCTTCCATCAGCCGATCGGGGATGTATACGATCGGGTTCGCGCCCAGCCGGCGCAGGAGAAGCGTCAGCAACGCCGCCGAAGTCGCTCCGTCGACGTCATAGTCGCCGAAAATGGCAATCGCCTCGCCCGCCTCGACCGCATCGGCGAGCCGCGCAGCGCCCTTGTCCATGTCGGCGAACACCGACGGATCAGGCAGGAAGTCGCGCAATGTCGGGGCGCGGTGACGGGCCAGATC
>JALYQH010000083.1 GCA_030855945.1 Pseudomonadota bacterium
CGATGGTGCCGACCGGGACCGAGCCCAGCTCCATGGCATTGCCCGGCTTCACGTCGACACGCTTGCCGGCGACGATGCTGTCGCCCGGGGCGAGACGCTGCGGAGCAATGATATAGGCCAGCTCGCCGTCCTCATACTTCACCAGGGCGATGAAGGCGGTGCGGTTGGGGTCGTACTCGAGCCGCTCGACGGTCGCAGCCATGTCCCACTTGCGCCGCTTGAAATCGACGTAGCGGTACTTCTGCTTGTGGCCGCCGGCGATCCCGCGCGAGGTCACATGCCCCTTGTTGTTGCGGCCGCCGGTCTTGCGCTTGCCTTCGGTGAGCGCCTTGACCGGCTTGCCCTTCCAGAGCGCCGACTTGTCGACCAGGATCAGGCCGCGCTGCGAAGGCGTCGTGGGGTTATATGTCTTGAGTGCCATCGTAGCTGCCTCAGATACCGGTGGTGACGTCGATGGACTGGCCTTCGGCCAGCGTCACGATCGCCTTCTTGATGTCGGAGCGCGTGTAGGGACGGCCCTTCCAGCGCTTGGTCTTGCCCTTTTGGGTGAGCGTGTTGACGCCCATCACCTTGACGCTGAACAACGCTTCCACGGCCGCCTTGATCTGCGGCTTGGTGGCGTCGCCAGCGACGCGGAACACAACGGCGTTATGTTCCGATAGCAAGGTCGACTTCTCGGTGATGTGCGGCGCGAGCACGACATCATAATGGTTGATATCGACCGCGGTCTTGGCTGGCTTTTTAGCCATTGAAACGCGCCTCCAGCTTCTCGACCGCGGCGCGCGTCAGCACCAAAGTCTCATGCTTCAAAATATCGTACACATTGGCGCCGACGGCAGACATCAGGTTGATCTCGCGCAAATTCTGCGACGCCTGAGCGAAGCCGATGTTGAGCGCGTCGCCGTCGATTACCAGCGCCGTCTTGCCGAAGCCCAGCGCCGACAGCTGTTCCTTCAGCGCCTTGGTCTTGGCTTCGCTGACGTCGAGATTTTCCATCACGATCAGTTGGCCGTCACGGGCCTTGGCGGAGAGCGCCATCTTCAGCCCGAGCGCGCGAATCTTCTTGTTCAGCGACGGATTGAAATCGCGGACGCGCGGGCCGTGGGCCTTGCCGCCGCCGATGAAGATCGGGGCGCGGCGATCGCCGTGACGGGCGGTGCCGCCGCCCTTTTGCTTGCCGAACTTCTTGCCGGTGCGCGCAACATCCGAACGCTCGCGCGCTCCGCGGGCGGTGCCGCGGCGCTTTTCGAGTTGCCAGGTGATCACGCGGTGCAGGATGTCGGCACGCGGATCGACGCTGAAGACATCGTCGTTGAGCTCGATGTCCTTGCCGCCCTTGGCGCCGTCCAGGTTTTGAACCTTGACCTTCATGATCAGCTTTCCTTGCTGTCGTCGGCGGGAGCATCGCTCTCCGCTGCACTGTCTTCGATGCCGCCTTCGGTCGGAACCTCAATCACGCCAGCTTCCTGCTCGGCGGCGATCGCGGCAACTTCCTCGGCACCGGGCAAAGCCGGAATTTCGTGGACTGCGGCCTCTTCGACCATGCCGGCCGGAGCTTCCTCGGACTCAATCTGCTTCGCTAGCGAGCGCAGGCCTGCCGGATAAGGCACGCCGTCGGGACGCGCGATCTTCACGGCGTCCTTGACCAGCAGCCAGCCGCCCTTCGAGCCGGGCACGGAGCCCTTGACGAAGATCAGGCCGCGCTCTGCGTCGGTGCGGACGATTTCAAGATTTTGCTGCGTGCGGTTGGCCGCGCCCATATGACCGGCCATCTTCTTGTTCTTGAAGACGCGGCCCGGATCCTGGCGCTGACCGGTCGAACCCAGGGCACGGTGCGAGACCGAGACGCCGTGGGTAGCGCGCATGCCGCCGAAGCCCCAGCGCTTCATGCCGCCCTGGAAGCCCTTGCCCTGCGTACAACCCTGAATATCGACGAACTGGCCGGCGACATAATGATCGGCAGTGATTTCGGCGCCGACATCGAGCAGCGCGTCTTCGGCGACCACGAACTCGGCAACGCGCGCTTTCGGCTCCACTTCGGCTTTGCCGAAATGGCCGCGTTGCGGTTTGTTGAGGTTCTTGGCCTTGGCCGAACCCGCGCCCAGCTGGACGGCGACAAAGCCATCGCGATCGGCCTCACGGCGCGCGATGACTTGCAAATTTTCGAGCACCAGGACGGTGACGGGCACGTGGCGGCCGTCTTCCTGGAACAAGCGGGTCATCCCCAGTTTCTTCGCGATCACGCCAGTGCGCATGACCATCTCCTTATACAGAGGCCCGCGGAACCATTTCCACGGGCGTGCAGCCCAATCAAAAGATGCGAACCCCGCCTGGGCTAGTTCCCGCCGAAGCGGGATGCGGGGGACGCAGGCCACGGACTAATCCGTGCGGTATCCCTAAATTCTGCAAAGAGAACCGAAGCTCTCTCTTGCCGTCATGCCGGACCTGATCCGGCATCCACCTTCTTT
>JALYQH010000089.1 GCA_030855945.1 Pseudomonadota bacterium
GTCCTCGACCACCTTGCCCTTGGGCGCTTCGAGGAAGCCGCGGTAGATCAGGCCCTTCTCCTCGAGCGCGGCGAGCGCGCGGTCGACGGCGCCGGACGCGGTGACCTCGGCTTCGGAGGAAAACAAATCGTGGCGCACGCCCAGCAGCCCAAGGTCGTGCTTGATCAACTCGATCATCGCCGCGACGGTTTTCTGCTTGAACAGGCCGAGCCACTCGGCCTCGGGCGCTACGGCGTACTGATCGCCAAACTCGGCGGCCAGCGCCTGGCCGACCGGGATGAGATAGTCGCCTGGATACAGCCCCTCCGGAATCGCGCCAATGCTCGCGCCCAGCGCCTCGCGGTAGCGCAGGTGCGCCGAGCGGGCGAGCGTATCGACCTGGCTGCCGGCGTCGTTGACATAATATTCGCGCGTGACGGCGAACCCTGCCGCCTCGAGCAGGCTGGCGAGCGCATCGCCGACCACCGCCCCGCGGCAATGCCCCATGTGCATCGGCCCGGTGGGGTTGGCCGAGACATATTCGACATTGACCCGCTCGCCCGCGCCGATCTGGCTCAGGCCATAGCGCTCGCCCTCCCCCAGCACCGTCTCAAGCTCGCGTCGCCACGCCGCGTCCGACAGGCGCAAATTGATGAACCCCGGCCCCGCGACGCTCACTTCGGTGACATCGGGCAGCGCCTCGAGCCTGGGCGCGATCAGCGCCGCAAGCGCACGCGGGTTGGTGCCCGCCGCCTTGGCGAGCACCATCGCCGCATTGGTGGCAAGATCGCCGTGGCTCGGATCGCGCGGCGGCTCGACCGCAACCGCCTTGCGGCCCAGGCCAGACGGCAGCGCGCCCTCGGCCTCGAGGGCGTGGAGAACTTCATCGAGAAGAGCGGCGTAGCGTGCGTAAAGCGACATGGCTGCGCCCATAGCCGCAATCGCGGCGGTGGGGGAAGCTGCAAGCTTGCCTTTGTCCCGGGACGCTTGCCGCTTTGGGCCCAGTCGCTAAATAGGCCGCGAAGGAGATGTGAAGCGTGCTTAATTCATTGATCATATTCGCCCAGGCAAGTGCTCTGACGGTTGTCCAGACGCCCGCCACCGCCGTGCAGCCAGTGCCCCAAGCCCGCACGCTCCAAGCTCTGCCGAACACGACGATCGAATATTATGACGTCGTCGGCAACGACATCAAATCGCTCCAAAGCGCGATCGCCAGCTCGCGCGGCACGACCGCGAATAACCAGCCCGCTTCGCCGGTGTCCGCCATCTGGACGGTCGGCTCCAAGGTCGGCCAGCAGACGACGGACGGAAAATGCACGATCACGGGCGCCGAGATGAAATTCGATGCCAAGGTGGTGCTGCCGAGACTTGCCAACCGCGAACAGGTGCCCGCCAATGTGCAGACTGCATGGGACGGTTTCGTGGCCCGGCTGGAAGCAGGCACGGCGTCGAATCTGTGGTTCATTCACAATCGCATCGGCACGGTTCAAAGCGCTATCATGAGTAGCAGTTGCGAGGGCGCCGGTGCCGCTGCCTCGGCCGCGCTCGAAAGGTTGAAAAAGGAGGAGGCGGAGTTCATGCTTCGCGCCGCGGCTGCGGCTGCGGCTGCGGCTGCGGCTGCGGCTCAGGCCGCGCCAACGAATCGGCCAAATAGCCAGTAAAGCACCAGCCTTTAAAACCGGTCGGGTAAGCGCACCGGGCCGATCAGCGCCTCATGCTGGGCGATGGCGAAACGGTCGGTCATTCCCGCGATATAGTCGCCGATGGCGCGCAGGCGGGCAGTCTCGCTTTTCCCGCGCTGCCAGCCTGACGGAAGGCAGTCGGGGCGCTCGCGGAACACGGCGGCGAGATCCGCGACGATGCGTTGCGCTTCGCAGCGGATAGGGGTCAGCGCCGCGCTGTCGTAAAGATGGCTGTAGAGGTGGCGCTTGAGCGCCCGCTCCTCGTCGTCGATCTCGGCGGAAAAGCCGACCAGCTGGCGTCCTGCGGCGCGGATGTCGTCGATCGATCGCACCCCCGCCTCCGCGATCCGGCGCTGCGTCTCTGCCAAGACGTCTTCGACCATGCTCCCGATGCCGTCGCGGACGAGCGCCTTGATCTTCCGATCGCGGTCAATCCCGGGGTGGCGGGCCTCGACCGCATCCCAGTGGCGCCGGACGAACGGCACCGTGAGCAGCGCATCCAGGTCGAGCACGCCCGAGCGCAGCCCGTCGTCAATGTCGTGATTGTCATAAGCGATATCGTCGGCGATCGCGGCGACCTGCGCCTCGAGACTGGGCCAGCTTGCAAGGTCGAGCGCGAAGCCGGCATTCGCCTCGGCCATCGCCCAGCACGGGCTCGTCACCGGACCGTTATGCTTGGCCAGCCCCTCGAGCGTTTCCCACGACAGGTTGAGACCGTCGAAATTCGGGTAAGGATTTTCGAGGCAGGTCACGAGCCGCAGCGTGTGGGCATTATGGTCGAACCCGCCGGCGTGCGCGAGCGCGGCGGTCAGCGCATCCTCCCCGCCATGGCCGAACGGCGGGTGGCCGAGGTCGTGAGCGAGGCATAAAGCCTCGGTCAAATCCTCGTTGAGCCCAAGAATTCGCGCCATCGTCCGGCCGATCTGGGCAACTTCGATCGAATGGGTCAGGCGGACCCGGAAATGGTCGCCGTCGGGAGCGACGAACACCTGAGTCTTCTGACGCAGGCGGCGAAATGCGACCGAGTGGATGATGCGGTCGCGGTCGCGCTGGAAGGCGTCGCGCTGCCCGCGCGGACCGCGATCATCCTCGCGGAAGGCCCGGCCGCGCGAGTGGTGGGGATAGGCAGCGAGGACTTTAAGCTTTGCGACGTCTGCACCGGCCTGCGCCCCCGCCCGGGCACCCATCTAAGAAATTCTGCATGGGTGGCCGGGTGCGGGCGCGGGCTGGAACCGGCTTGTAATTACAGACAGCAGCTTCATTTTGGTGGGAGCTTCTCGATCTTGATCGACGCCGGAGTGCGCGTCCAGCTAAAGCCGTCGACATCGTCCTTGGCAAGCTGATTGACGAAGCTTTGCGCCTCGCTCTTGCTGTCGAACGGGCCGGTCAGCAGGCGGAAATAATCCTTGCCTTGAGTGACGTGGCCGCCGCGCTTTTTGAGCGTCGAGGATTTGGCGGCGAGTTGATCGAACTCCCTCTTCATGCGGTCCGAATTCGCCCCGCCGGCAAGCTGGACCCAGTTGGTCCCTGCCACACCCAGCGCCTCGCGCTCTTCCTTCTCGTCGGCCGCGGCCTTGGCGGCGGCCTTTCGTGCGTCGGCCAACTTCTTCGCGTCAGTCATCTTCTTGGCGTCAGCAGTCTTTTTGGCGTTCGCAATCTTTTTCGCCGCGACCTTTTTGGCATCCCCAGCCTTCTTCGCCGCGACCTTTTTGGCATCGGCGGCCTTCTGGTCGGCGTCACCGTCCCCAGTGTCGGACGCGGGCACATCGGCGTCCACCGGCGCCAGCGTGGCAAGCTCATATTTGGGCTGCGGCGCGGGCGGCGTGACCAGCTCGAACTTGGGCTTGGGCGCCGGCGGCGGGGCGGTCTCGCCTGCCCGGCCAAGCACGTCGTCGATTCCGCTGAGGCGATCGAGTCCGGCAAATCCCGGAGCTGGCGCGAGGCCCTCGCTGCGCGTCGCCGCCGGCAGATCGACCGCCGCCACGTCCGTAACCGGCGCGCTGGGCGGCGGCGTGACGCTGACACTGTCGGCGGCGACGTCGGGCTGAGTGTTCGCGGCCATTTCAAAAGACGCTGGGGGAGGCACGGCGCGCGCAGCTATCGTCGGAAGCGACGACGGGACTGGCACCATCTCGACAGTTTGCGCCTGCGTCGAGCGGGAAATGATCGAGCTGGTCGCGGGTTGCTCGATCGGGACCCGTTCAGCGGGTCTCGCCATCGCTACTGGAACCTGCGGCGCCGGAGCGCGCGTCTGCGGTGCCGGGGGAAGCGCGCGTGTCGCGCGCGCGACCGGATAGGCCGGCGGCAGCGGCGTGGCTGTTGCCAGTCTCATCTCCGTCGCCGTCGGGAACACGCCGAGGTGAACGGCCGCGGCCTTCTGATCGACGCTGAGGCTGGGAAGCACCATGAAAAACGGGTCGATCCTGGCCGACGAACCCGGCATCGCGCTGTCGATCGCGCTCCGCGCCCCGGCACGGTCGCCACCGAGGGCGAGAATGAACGCGCGCGCGCGCTGCGCCCCCGGGTCGCGCCGGTTGAGCAAGGGCTGGAGCATCGCGATCCCCCCCTTGATATCGCGCGAAATCGCAAGGCTGAGCGCCAGTCTGCGCCGCGCCTCGTCGCGATCGGGACCGGCGAGCGCGGCGCGGTAATCGTTCTGCGCCGCGACCTGATTGCCAAGTAAATCCTGCGCCAGGCCGCGGTGGGCGCCGAGCGCGGCGTTGCTCGCGCCGAGCCGTTGGGCCTGCGCGAACCAGATCAGTGCGCCGCGTGGGTCACCCATCACCGCGCTGGTCGCGCCCATGCCGATCTTGGGCGCGAACGCCGTCGGACTGATTTCCTCCGCGCGGCCGAAAAAGCCTGCCGCAGCCTGGGTATCGCCAAGTTGAAGTGC
>JALYQH010000137.1 GCA_030855945.1 Pseudomonadota bacterium
GCGCGGCGGTATCGCTTACGACGGCGAAACGAAACCGTCGCGGGCCCGCCGCGTTGACCCGGCACTATGTATCGTCCCGTAACCACCAAGCGCGACCGCGCCGCGACTATCGCCGCGGTCGTGCTGATTCACGCGGGGCTTGCCTATGCCTTTCTCAACATGTCGGGAACGCTTCGCGCGATCGAGGAGCAAGCGGACCTGCAGCTGTTCGACCTGAGCGAGACGCCGCCGCCGCCGCCGATCGTCGAGATTCCGCCCGAGCCCGAGCAGGCGCGGCCCGAGGCGGAGGAAGCGCCCGCTTCCCCGCGCAATGTGGAAAGCGTGGCAACGCCGGTGGTCGCGCCAAAACCGCGCATCGCGCTTCCCGTCCCCGTGCCGATGGCCGTCACGGAGACCCCGAATATCGGCAATGAGCCGACGCAGGGTGCGTCTCCCCTGCCTGGGCCGGGAACCGGCGCAGGGGGTATCGGCACGGGCACCGGAAGTGGTGGATCGGGCAGCGGGACGGGTGGTGGCGGAGGCGGTGGCATCAGCAGCCCACCTCGTCTTATCCGCGGTAATATTACTCCACGCGATTATCCTCGCGAACTGCGCAGCGCACGAACACCCCGTGAAGAAATTGAGATGGAATTTAATATTGGAACAGATGGGAGAGTTCGTGGCTGCCGCGCCATTCGGTCAAGTGGGAGCCCGATATTGGACGCCGCGACCTGCCGCTTGGTTGAGGAGCGTTATGTCTACCGGCCGGCTCTGGACGATGCCGGACAGCCGACCACGATAGTCGGCCGCATGAGGCGCTCGTGGTGGTTTGATCGCTAATCTCTATACCAGCCCTGAAGCGGCATTGCTGTTGCATACCCCCTCGCCCCGCGCCGCCGGGACGTCTAGGGAGCCTTGATGATCGCCGACAAGGTTTCGACATTATTGCTGTTCGGCGCGACTGGGGACCTGTCGCACCGCATGTTGCTGCCCTCGCTCTACGGCCTTCATGTGGAGGGGCTGCTTCCCCCCGACCTCAAGGTGATCGCAACGGCGCGGAGTTCGCTCGACGATGCCCAATTTCGCGCGAGCGCGATCGAGGCGCTCGAAAAGCATGTTGCGGCCGACTTCTTCGACCGCGCCAAGGCCGAAAAGTTTGCCGAATGCCTGTCGTACGTGCCGCTTGACGCGACCCAACCGCCGGGGTTTGCCAAGCTCGCCGAGAAAATCGACCCGGCGAACGGGCTCGCCATTTTCCTGTCGACCGCACCGTCGCTGTTCAAGCCGACGATCGACGGGTTGGCGGGAGCGGGGCTGACCGGCGATCGAGTGCGGCTGGCGCTCGAAAAGCCGCTCGGGAGCGATCTCGCCTCGTCGCGCGAAATCAACGATGCCGTCGCCGCCGCCTTCCCCGAGGAGCGGACATTCCGGATCGACCATTATCTAGGCAAGGAAACCGTTCAGAACCTGCTCGCGCTGCGCTTCGCCAATTCGATGTTCGAGCCGCTGTGGAATTCGGCGCATATCGACCATGTCCAGATCAGCGTCGCGGAGACAGTCGGGCTCGAGGGGCGCGGCGATTATTATGACGGCGCGGGCGCGCTGCGCGACATGGTCCAGAACCACATGCTGCAACTGCTCGCGCTGGTCGCGATGGAGCCGCCGGCCGACTTCGACGCGACCGCGGTGCGCGACGAAAAGGTCAAGGTGCTGCGCTCGCTGCGGCCGATCGGCGCGAACGATGTCGAGAGCCATCTCGTCACCGGCCAGTATCGCGAAGGTGCGGTCGCGGGCGCGCCGGTCACGGGTTATGATGATGAGTTGGGCCGGGCCTCGGAGACCGAGACGTTCGTCGCGCTAAAGGCCCATGTCGACAATTGGCGTTGGGCCGGCGTGCCATTCTACCTGCGCACCGGCAAACGGATGGCGGGGCGGAAGACCGAAATTTTCATCCAGTTCAAATGCGTGCCGCATTCGATCTTCGCCAAGCGGGGGGCCAAGACCAAGGCCAACAAGCTCCTCATCTCAATCCAGCCCGAAGAGAATATTCGGCTCCTCGTCATGGCGAAAACGCCTGGCCTTGACCGCGACGGCATTCGCCTGCGCGAGATTCCGCTCGACATCGACATGACTGATGCATTCGCGGACTCGCGGCGGCGGATCGCCTATGAGCGGCTGCTGCTTGATTTGATCGAAGGCGACCCGACCTTGTTCGTTCGCCGCGACGAGGTGGAGGCACAGTGGCAGTGGATCGACGGGGTGCGCGCCGCCTGGACCGAGGCGGGGACGACCCCCAAAGCTTATGGCGCGGGAAGTTGGGGCCCGTCGGCCGCGATTGCGCTGACCGAGAGAGATGGAGTGCATTGGCATGATTGAAGCCGAATTTTGGGATTATGACGGCGTGGACGAAATGGCCGAGGCGGTGGCAGGCGACATCGGCTTCATCGTCGAAAGCGCGATCGACGCGCGCGGCAATGCGCTGATCGCCTTGCCGGGCGGAAAGACGCCTGGGCCGATCTTCGCCAAGCTGGCCGAGGCGCAGTTGCCGTGGAAGAAAGTCACGATCATCCCGACCGACGACCGGCTGGTCGCGATGGATAATGAGCTGAGCAATATCCGCATGATCGCGGGCCATTTCATCCGCAGCGGGGCGCGGGTGTTCCCGATCGCGGCCGACATCGCCGATTACCGGCTGGCTGGAAACAGCGCCGACGCGCGGCTGCAGGATTTGCCGTGGCCGCCCGATCTCGTCTGGCTCGGGATGGGCGAGGACGGGCACACCGCCTCGATCTTCGACGGGCCGGACCTGGAAGATGCGCTGAACGCGCCCAAGACGCGGCGCGCGGTCGGGGTGATGCCCGATCCGATGC
>JALYQH010000107.1 GCA_030855945.1 Pseudomonadota bacterium
GGCTGGCACGCGCCAGCGCGAAAGCGCGACGTCCGCTTCGCACTGCTCGTGGCGACCGGAGCCGCGCTTCTCGTTGCCGCCGGCGCCTTCGCGCTTCCGATATGGGTGATCGCGCCGTGGTGCGCCGTCGCCGCCGGCGGCATTCTGCTGTTTGCGGAGCGTGCCGAGGATCCGCGCCTAAAATCCTCCGCCTGGGGGTTCGCGGCGGCGACGTTGTTCCTGTTGATTGCCGGCTTTACCTTGGAGGAAGGGTATCGCGCGGTCGGCGAACCGTCGCCGATCGACATCGGAGGCGCGGTTCGCTGGCTTGTTCCCGCTGCAGTCGCGCTGCTGTTCGCGCGCCGCGCCGGCTCAGCCCGCGGCGCGGCGATCGGGCAGCTATTCGCGGTCCTGTTCTTCTATCTCGCCGCCGCCCAACTGGTCCCGCCGCTTCTCTTGCCGCTCATTCCGACCGTGCTGGTAGCGGCACTCAGCTATGCGGTCCGCCCGACGCCGGCCCCGGCGCTGATCGCGAGCTACATGTTGCTGCTGTTCTGGGCCTCGGCGCCATTGATGATCTGGTCGTTCCCGGCGATCGCATCGCTTGCCGGCGAGCCGTTCCTTTCCGGCCAATTGCCGATCTTGTCCGCCGCATATTTGCGGCTCGCCTTACCGGCTCTCGCGATTGCCCTAGCTATCCGCCGCGCCGACCTCGACCCGACCATGCGCTTCATCGCCATCACCTCGAGCGCTGCTCTCGCTGCCGTCGCAGCCCATGTCGTCTTCAAGCAATTGCTGACGCTCGATTCGTTCGAGCGGTTCGTCGCGCTTGGTCTTGCCGAACGGACATTGTGGGAAGCGCTGCTCGCCGGCGGCGCGCTCGCCGCTTGGCGACTTCGTCGCAGCTTGATCGCGATCGGCCTCGCGGCCGCCAGCCTGGCGCATTTCGCCTGGTTTACATTGCTCCTCCATAATCCTTTGTGGTCGGCGCAGGCCGTCGGCCCGTGGCTCATCCCGGCCTATGGCATCGCGCTCGCGCTCCTCCACCTTAGCGCTCGGACGGCGCTTTTGCGGTCGGTGCACCGCGCGCTCGAATGGGGCAAAATCCTGCTCATCCCGTTGCTCGCCATTTCGCTGCTGCGGCAGATGTTTGCCGGATGGTTGCTGACGGTCGGCGAGGTCGGCGCCGCCGAGGACATCATCCGCTCGCTGCTCGGCGCGCTGATCGCGATCACCTACCTGCAATGGGGTATACAGCGCCGCGCGCGCGATTGGCGGATCGCGTCTCTGATCCTGATGCTCGGGACGGTTGCCAAAGTGTTCCTGTTCGACGCGGGCGGCCTCGACGGCCTGATCCGCGTCGCCTCGTTCGCCGCTTTGGGCTTCAGCCTGATCGGGGTCGGCTGGCTCTACAGCCGCTACCTGCCGGACCCGCGAGCAGTCTGAATCAGGCGCTGCGCCGCACCTGCCGGCGATCGGGGTCGTGCAGCGCGGCGGCGGCGACCGGCCGACCGAACAGAAAGCCCTGGAGTTGGGTGCAGCCGAGCCGCCGCATGACCGCCGCCTGGGCTTCGGTTTCGACCCCTTCGGCGGTCGTCTCGACCCCGAGCCCGCTCGCCAGCGCAAGGATCGCGCCGACGATCGCATTGCTCTCGCGCTCGCCGGCGGCGGCGGCGCGGACGAAGCTCTGGTCGATCTTGATCTTGGAGAATTTGGCGCGGCTCAAATAGCCGAACGACGAATAGCCCTGGCCGAAATCGTCGAGCACCATTCGCACGCCAAGCGCGCGCAGCCGCTCGAGCGAAGCCAGTGTCGCCGCGTCGTCGCCAAGGAATACGCTTTCGGTGACCTCGAGCTCGAGCCGATCCGGCGCCAGCCCGCTCGAGGCGAGCGCGCCGAGCACCGTCTGCGCCAGCCCCGACCCCGACAATTGCGCCGCCGAGACGTTGACCGCGATGGTCAGCGGCTGGCTCCACGATGCCGCCTCGAGGCACGCCTCGCGGATCACCCAATCGCCGATCTGGTGGATCAGCCCGGCATCCTCGACGATCGGCACGAACAGGTCGGGCGGAATTTCGCCGCGCGTCGGGTGGCGCCAGCGAAGCAGCGCCTCGCGGCCCACCACCATGCCGCTTTCGGCATCGACGATCGGCTGATAGGCGAGCCGAAGCCCGTCATTGCTGAGCGCATCGCGAACGTCGTTCTCAAGCAAGCGGTGATCCTCGGCCTGCTCGAACATATAGCTTTCGAAAAAGGCATAGCCGCCGCGCCCGGCCTCCTTGCCGCGATAAAGCGCAAGGTCGGCGTTGCGCATTAATTGCTCCTCGCGGCCGCCGTCGCTTGGGCCGCGGGCGATGCCGATGGTGGCGCCGACATGGAGGCTGGCGGCGCCAATGCGGAACGTCCTGGACAGATCTGCGATGATCCGATCGGCGGCCCGCGCGAGCGTATCGCAATCGTCATCGGCCTGCCACACGATGGCGAACTCGTCGCCCCCGAGCCGGCCGACGCGGCCGTCGGCTCCGACCGAAGCTTCGAGGCGGCGCGCGACCTCGACCAGCAATTGGTCGCCGATGGCATGGCCGAGCGTGTCGTTGACCAGCTTGAAACGGTCGAGATCGACCAGCAGAAGGGCGCAGCTGCGCTTGTCATGTTGCTGCATCAGCAGCGATTCCTCAAGCAGCTCGCGCACCAGCAGGCGGTTGGCGAGCCCGGTCAGCGGGTCGCGCCGCGCCGCGCGAACCGCATCGTCGCCCGACAGGCGCAGATCGGTAATGTCCGATCCGACCCCGCGCCAGCCGAGGA
>JALYQH010000126.1 GCA_030855945.1 Pseudomonadota bacterium
CGCTCTACCGCATCTTTTGCCAGGTGACCGGCTTCGGCGGCGCGACGGTCAAGGCCGACGCCGCCCCCGGCGCGGTCGCCGGCCAGGTCGGAGTGCGCTTCGACGCCAACATCAATCCGGCGCTGCCGTGGCGGTTCGAACCCGAGCAGGCCACCATCCGCATCCAGCCCGGCGCGCGCACGACGGTCAATTACCGCGCGACCAACCTCGTCGCGCGGGCGACGACCGGTACCGCCACCTTCAACGTCTCCCCGGCGCAGGCCGGGCAATATTTCAGCAAGATCGAATGTTTCTGCTTCACCGAGCAGACCCTGAAGGCGGGCGAGAGCGTCAAGATGCCGGTGATCTTCTTCGTCGATCCCAAGCTGCGCACCGATCCCGCGACCAGCCACATCGACGAGATTACGCTGAGCTACACATTTTACCCGGTGGAAACTCCGGGCGGCGCCAGCTAGAGCGCGAACGACACTCCAGGGAATGAGACTCATGGCCGGAACCAAGAACCACGATTATCACATCCTTCCGGCCAGCGCCTGGCCGATCATCGGTGCCTTCGCCTCGCTCGCGCTGACCGGCGGCGGCGTGATGTGGATGCACGACAATCCCTACGGCATCTTCGTGTTCGCGCTCGGCCTGGTCGGCGTGCTCGCCGTGATGTTCAGCTGGTGGGGCGACATCATCCGCGAAGGCAAGGCGGGCGACCATACGCCGGTGGTTCAGCTTCACCTGCGCTACGGGATGATCCTGTTCATCGCGTCCGAGGTGATGTTCTTCGTCGCCTGGTTCTGGGCCTTTTTCAGCGCCGCTCTATTCCCCTCGGCGGTCGATGCCGTCGGCGCGCAATGGCCGCCCAAGGGGCTCGAGACGATCGACCCGTTCGGCTTTCCGCTGCTCAACACGCTGATCCTGCTTTGCTCGGGCACGACCGTGACCTGGGCGCACCACGCGCTGATCCACGGCGACCGCGAGGGATTGAAGAAAGGCCTGCTGGCAACGATCGCGCTTGGCCTCGTCTTCACCGCGATCCAGGCCTATGAATATCTCCACGCGCCCTTCGCATTCTCTTCGGCCAACGAGGGCAACATCTACGGCGCGACTTTCTTCATGGCGACCGGCTTCCACGGCTTCCACGTTATTGTCGGCACGATCTTCCTGATCGTCTGCTATTTGCGGGCGGTGAAGGGCGACTTCACCCCCAAGGCGCATTTCGGGTTCGAGGCGGCCGCCTGGTATTGGCACTTCGTCGACGTGGTGTGGCTGTTCCTGTTCGTCTCGGTCTATGTATGGGGCGGCTGGGGCGCGCCGGTTCACGGCTGATGGTTGAGGCGCCGCCCGACGGCGCCGCGTCGGCGGCAGCGAGGACGATCGGCCGCTGGCCGCTTGTTCCCACCATCCTTGTCGCGCTCGCCGTGGCGACGATGATCGGGCTCGGCTTTTGGCAATTGCAGCGGATGCGCCAGAAAGAGGCGTTGCTCGCGACTCTCGCCGCTGCGCAGAATCTACCGCCGATCGGCTGGCCGACCGCGCCGTTGGGCGGGCCGCTGCCATTGTTCCGCTCCGCCACCGGCAATTGCCTCGAAGTCACTGGCTTCCGCACCGCCGCAGGGCAGAACCGCACGGGCGAGCCCGGCTATCTGGTCATCGCCGACTGCCGTGTCGGCGCCGAAGGCCCCGGGATGGCGGTCGAGCTCGGCTGGTCGAAGAACCCCAATGCCGGGCGGGAATATAAAGGCGGACTGGTCAGCGGGGTGATCGCGCCAGACAGCCTGACGCGGATGCGGCTGGTCGCGGCCGAGGCGGGACCGGGGCTGGTGCAAAGCGCGGTGCCGTCGCCGGCGACCATCCCCAACAATCATCTGAGCTATGCCATCCAATGGTTCCTGTTCGCCGCGGCCGCGCTGCTGATCTACGTCCTCGCGCTGCGCTCTCGCCGGAAGGGCGAGGCGAATGGCTGAGCTGACCCGCCTGCCCAATGGAGTCACCGTCGCGATCGACCCGATGGACGGTGCACAGTCGGCCTCGATCGGGCTCTACGCAGCGGTCGGCTCGCGCTCGGAGGCCGAGGGCAAGGGCGGGCTCGCCCATCTGCTCGAACATATGGTGTTCATGGGCGCTCGCGGCCGCGACGCGCGCGGCATAGCAGAGGCGATCGAGGACGTCGGCGGCTCGCTTAACGCGTGGACCGCGCGCGACCAGACGGTGTTTCACGCGCGCACGCTG
>JALYQH010000132.1 GCA_030855945.1 Pseudomonadota bacterium
TAGCGTGATCCCGTGGACCACTTTCACCGACCCCGAGGTCGCACACGTCGGCCACACTAGGGCCACCGCGGCCAAGGCCGGCATCGTTTATGAAGTGGTCCGCTACGACCTCGGCCATCTCGACCGCGCCGTAGCGGAGGGCTCAAATCGCGGGTTCGTCACGGTGCTGGTACCGCCGGGCAAGGACAAGATATTGGGCGTGACCATCGTCGCGGCACATGCTGGCGAGATGCTCGCCGAATTCGTGCTGGCGATGAAGCACGGGCTTGGGCTGAGCAAGATCTTGGGCACGATTCACGCTTATCCGACCATGGCCGAGGCCAATAAATATGCCGCGGGCGAATGGAAAAAGGCCAACCAGCCCGAGCGGTTGCTGAAATGGGTCGAGCGTTATCATCGCTGGCGGCGGGGATGAGCGCAACGCGGATCGTCATTTTCGCCAAGGCGCCCGTGCCGGGCAAGGTCAAGACGCGGCTGATCCCGATGCTCGGCGAAGACGGTGCAGCGGAGTTGGCGAAGCGGATGCTTGCGGACACGGTCGCGCATGCGGTTGGCGCCGGGCTGGCGACGCCCGAACTATGCGCCACGCCACATCCCGACGACCCGGAGTGGGCGGAATATCTGCCGGCGGTGGTGAGGCTGACCGATCAGGGAGCGGGCGACCTTGGGCAGCGCATGGCGGCGGCCGCCCAGCGTGTGACCGGCGGCGGTCAGCGCATCCTGCTGATCGGCACCGATTGTCCCGAGCTTGGCAGCGAACGGCTCGCGGCGGCGGCGCTGTTGCTCGAACAATATGACGCTGTGATTCATCCGGCGCTTGATGGCGGCTACGTCCTCCTAGGCCTGGCGCGCACCGACCCGTCGCTATTCGACGATATCGCCTGGAGCACCGAGACCGTCGCCGCGACGACGATCGCCCGCATCAAGGCGCTCGGCTGGTCGCTGTTCGTCGGCGACACGATGCGCGACGTGGATGAGCCGGCCGATCTCGAAGCGGCGCGCGCGTCGTCATGAAACCGATCATCCTGACTGCCGCCGCCGCCACGCTTGTCGCGGCCGCCAGTCCGGTGTGGGTCGGCAAGTTCGCCGGCAGCGGCGCCTTGCCGGCGCCGTGGCGGGTGGTGCAGATCGACAGGAAGACCAGGCCGACGACCTACCGGCTGACGACGGTGGCGGGGGTCGATGCGGTCGAGGCACGAGCCGATGACAGCATGGCGGTGCTTGCCCGGCCGCTGTCGGTAGACCTCGCGGCAACGCCGATCCTGTGCTGGCGTTGGCTGGTCGATGCGCCGGTCGCGCGCGGCGACATGACCCGGAAGAGCGGCGACGATTATGCCGCGCGGCTCTATGTCGCGTTCGACATGCCCGACAGCGCGATGAGCGCCGGCACGCGGCTCAAGCTCGGCGTCGCGCGGCGGCTGTTCGGCGGCAATGTTCCCGACGCCGCGCTCAACTATGTGTGGGACAATCGCAACCCCGTCGGCACAAGCCGCAAGAGCGCCTACACCGACCGCGCGGAGTTGATCGTCGCCGAGACCGGCACCGCGCGCGCCGGCACATGGGTGACCGAACGCGCCGACGTCGCCGCCGATTTCGCTGCGGCGTTCGGCAAGCGGCCAGGCACGCCGATCCAGATTGCAGTCGCATCGGACACCGACAATACGGGCAGCATCGCGCGCGCCGCATTCGCCGATCTGCGCTTCGTCAAACGAGGACAGCGCTGCTCCTGAAAATCAATCAAATGGAGCCAAATCTATGGCGTGATGAGTTTAGCTTAATCCGCTGCTTCGAGACGGGCCTTCGCTACGCCCCTGTCAGGGCTACTCAGTCCCTCCTCAGCATGAGCGGTTTTGAATCGGTTTTCATCTCGCTTAACCCGGCTTCCTAAACTTGAGGGTCATCCGGTCGCTTTCGCCGATCGCCATCAGGCGCGCGCGGTCCTTGTCGCCGCCGCGGAGGGTCGGGGGGAGCGCCCATACGCCATCGGCATGGTCGGCGGTGTCGGCGGGGTTGGCGTTGATCGTCGAGGCGGCGACGAACTCGAACCCGGCGGCCTCGGCGAGGCGGCGGACGGTCGATTGCTTGAGATAGCCGCTGGTACGCTCGCGCGCGATATCGGCGCTTTCGGGGAGGCGGTGATCGACCACGCCGAGCGTGCCGCCCGGCTTCAGCATCGCGAACATCTGCGCGAAGGCGGCGTCGGCGAACGGCTTGTCCCCCATCATCCAATTGTGGACGTTGCGGAAGGTCAGCACGACATCGGCGCTGCCGGCGGGCACTCGCTTGGCGAGATCGTCGGTCGGGAAATTGGCGAAGCGGACGGCGCCGAAGCGATCGAGGTGGCTGGTTTGCATGGTGCGGATTCTGGCGAGGCCATTGTCGGACGCGACGGTGTAGAGCGTGCCGCGCCCGGCAAGGTAGGGCGCGAGAATCTCGGTGTACCAGCCGCCGCCGGGAGACACTTCGACGACGACGTCATCGGGCTCGACTCCGAAGAAGGCCAGCGTCTGTGCAGGATGGCGGTAGGGATCGCGCGCGACATTGGCGGCCGTGCGCGTCGGCGAGGCGACCGCCGTGGCCAGAGCGGGATCGATGCGCGGTGCGAAGCTGCTGTCGCCGATCCGGTCGACGACCGGCCCGCAGCCGGCGGCAAGCGTCACCGCGGAAGCGACCAGTGCGGCGCGAAACAGAGTCTTCGTGAACGAGCTGGCGGACATTCGATGCTCCCCTGAAATATTGAGAAAGTGATGCGGCACCGG
>JALYQH010000136.1 GCA_030855945.1 Pseudomonadota bacterium
TGCAGTAACGAGCGCTCCCCACATGATGGCAGCCCAAGCGCCATTGCGACCATGCCGGCCAGCCCTGGCGAAAGTTGCCTAAACATTGTCCGTTCCATATTCTTGATCCGCCATGACGTTGTTTCCCCTTCCTATTTGCGCAGGCGCCGACATCGCGTCACCGGTTTTGTCGTGAAATGACGGATAGCGTCGCGAACCATGGGCCGCCGAATTATCGGGCCCCGACCTTAGTCCGGCCGCTCGCGCTCGCGGGATTTGCCGCGGTGTTCCTGTCGACAGCCGGAGCGTTCGATACTGAAGCGGCGGCGTTCGCGCCGCGGCTCGGCTATTGGCTCCTGATCGCTTTGCTCTCCACGGCGGCGCTGGGGAGCGCGCACCACGTGCTTCGTCACCGTCGTCCGTCGGCACCGGGCTGGAAGTTGCGCGCGGCTGGCGTCGCCTTGCTCATGCTACCGTTGACCGCGATCGCGACGCTCGGCTGCAAGGCGCTGTTCAGTGGAACGGCCAGCATCGCGGGCTTTACCCTGCTGCTGCCCGGCATGGCGGCGATCCTGGTGGCGCTGCAGGCCGTGCTCGCCAGTTTCTCGCAGGCCTTCCCCAATCGGCTCGCTCCAGCCGCTCCCAGCCCAACCGCGGCCGCCTTGACCGATTGCCTGCCACTCCCGCTGCGCGGCGCGCGGCTCATCGCGATCGAGGCCGAGGATCATTATGTCCGGGTCCATACCAGCGCCGGCGCGGCGTTGATCCGGATGCGCTTCGGCGACGCGGTCGCCGCGGTGTCGTCTCATCAGGGGCTGCGCCCGCATCGCTCGTGGTGGGTCGCGGCGGACGGCGTGGCGGGATTGAGGCGCGAGGGCGGCCGAACCACCCTGACGCTGACGGGGGCCCAGCGGGTCCCAGTCAGCCGCGCTGCGGCGCGGCGGCTCGGCCCGACGTTCGGCGTCTAACGCAACTTGCTCAGCACGCCCTGCAATTGCATCGCGTTCGACATGTCGCCTTCGACCTTGAGCTTGCCCGTCATGAAAGCGGTCATGCCGTCGAGCTGGCCGTCGGACATCGCCTGCCAATCGTCCCACGACACTTTAATCGTGGTGTCGGCGGCGTTGCCGTCCGACGGGATCTCGGTGACGCTATCGGCGGTGCCGTCGAGCAGGAGCGCACCTTCGCTGCCGCCAAAGTCGATCTTCACTTTCTTGCCCGGAAGCCAGGCCTGCTTTTCCTGCATCTTGGCGGCGAGTTCGGACTTGGTCATGCATATCTCCCTTTCCCCCTCCGCCTAGCGAGCCGCGCTGGACCGTTCAAGCACCGGGGTCTATCGCCACGGTCATGACCTATGACGCAGACCTCAAACTGTTCATCGACGGAAGCTGGCGCTCGGGCGAAGGCCGCGACACGCACACCGTCATCAATCCAGCCACCGCCCGTGGGATCGCCGACCTTCCGCTGGCGACCAAGGCCGATCTCGACGAAGCGCTCGCCGCCGCCGAGCGCGCCTGGCCGCTGTGGCGCGCGACCGATGTCGAAAAGCGCGCCGCGATCCTGATGAAGGCGGGCGACCTGCTGCGCGAGCGGGCCGATCATATCGGCGCCATCCTGACCCAGGAGCAGGGCAAGCCGCTCGCCGAGGCCAAGGCGGAAGTGATCGGCTCGGCGTCGATGTTCAGCTGGTATGCCGAGGAGATCAAGCGCGACTATGGCCGCACGTTGGTGCGCCCGACCGGCCAGCGCTCGATCGTCATCCGCCAGCCGGTCGGCCCGACCGCGACCTTCACGCCGTGGAATTTTCCAATCTATCTGCTGGCGAAAAAAGTCGCCGCCGCGCTCGCCGCGGGCTGCCCGGTGATCAGCCGCCCACCGCAGGAGACGCCGGGCTGCACCGGCGAGCTGTTCCGCGCGCTGGCGGACTCGGGGATTCCGAATGGCGTAGCACAGCTCGTCCACGGCAAGGCGCAAATGGTCAGCGAAATGCTCATCGCCTCTCCGATCATCCGCAAGGTGAGCTTCACCGGATCGGTCCCGGTCGGCAAGCAATTGATGCACCAGGCGGCGGATTCGATGACGCGCATTACGCTCGAGCTCGGCGGCCACGCGCCGGTGCTGATCTTCGACGATTGCGACCTTGAGAAGACGCTCGACATGGTCGTGCCGCAGAAGTTCAGGAATGCCGGCCAGGTGTGCGTCTCGCCGACGCGCTTTTACGTCCAGGAAGGGATTTACGACGCCTTCCTCAATGGCTTCGCCGAACGCACGAGCAAGGTCAAAATCGGCGACGGCCTTGCCGCGGACACCAAGATGGGTCCGCTCGCCAACGCCCGCCGTCCCGACGAAGTCGAAAAACTCGTCAATGACGCCGAAGCCAAGGGCGCGCGGGTCCTGGCCGGCGGGCAGCGCGGGGACAGCGGCTTTTTCTTCCAGCCGACCCTGCTCGGCGACGTGCCGGTCAGCGCCGACATCATGAACGAGGAGCCGTTCGGCCCGGTCGCGGTCACCGCCAAATTCGCGAGCTTCGACGAAGCGATCGAGCAAGCCAACCGCCTCCCCTTCGGCCTCGCCGCTTTCGCCTTCACCGAAAACGGCCGCCGCGCCAACCTCCTCGGCGACGCGATCGAGTCTGGCATGGTCGGCATCAACACGTTTGCCATCTCGATGGCGGATGCGCCGTTCGGCGGAGTCAAGGATTCGGGGTTCGGCAGCGAAGGCGGGAAGGAAGGGCTGGAGACCTACCAGGTCGTCAAGGCAATCCATCAGGCTTAGGCACACCACCGTCATCCCCGCGAAAGCGGGGATCCCGCTTCCTATTCTTCCTTCGCGATGCTAATTTGCTCATGCCGGATCGCAGTTGGGGAGCATCATGTCCGGCTGGGTCTATCTCATGGCTGACCGCTATCGCGGCGCGATCTACGCCGGCGT
>JALYQH010000165.1 GCA_030855945.1 Pseudomonadota bacterium
CGGGGACGATCGCGCGCTGGTGTCGGCGCTGCTCGCCGCGTTGCGCTCGCGTATCGTGGGGATCGACCGCTTGTTCTTCGACTGGCGCGGCGGGCGGATTTCGGACGCGGAAATCTACTCCGACCCGGCCTTCGACCAGCTGCGCAGCGCGCTCACCGGCCGCCAGCGTGTCCTCACCCACCCCTATTGGTCGGACCCTGCCCCTTGCTCGCTGCTGATCGATGAAGTCGAGGCGATATGGGCCGCGATCGCGGAACGCGACGACTGGATGCCGTTCGAAGCCAAGATCGCCGCTATTCGCCGAATGGGCGAGGCCATGGCGTCAGACGCTTGACCGTGAAGCGGCGGCGTGGGAGCAGCCTCGCCATGCGGAAGCTTCGATGAGCGAACAACTGGTTTCATTCGAACCGGCGACGGGCGCAGAAATATGGACCGGCGACATTGGCGATGCCGCCGCCGAGGTCGCCGCCGCGCGCGCCGCCTGGCCTGAATGGGCGGCGCATTCGGTCGCCTATCGGATCGAGACGATGCGCCGCTTCGTCAATGTCGTTCGCGCGAAGGAGCAGGATTTCGCCGACCTCATCGCCCGCGAGACCGGCAAGCCCTATTGGGAAGCGCTGACCGAGGTCGGGGCGGTCGTCGGCAAGGTTGAAATTTCGATCAGCGCCTACAGCGAGCGCACGCCGATGCGAAAGCTGGAAGCCGCGATGGGCAACAAGGTCGCGGTCCGTCACAAGCCGCATGGCGTGCTCGCCGTGCTCGGCCCCTATAATTTCCCGGCGCATCTTCCCAACGGGCACATCGTCCCGGCCCTGATCGGCGGCAATGCGGTGGTGTTCAAGCCGTCCGAAAAGACCCCCGCCACCGGCGCGATGCTGGTCGACTGCTTTCATGAAGCGGGGGTTCCGGCGGGGGTCATCCGCTTGCTCGTCGGCGGCCCCGACGAAGGCCGCGCGCTTGCCGCCGAGCCCGGGATCGACGGCCTGTTGTTCACCGGGTCGGCGCGCGCCGGGATGGCGCTTCACCGCCAGTTCGCCGAGACGCCCCATAAGATCCTCGCGCTTGAGCTGGGCGGCAACAACCCGCTGGTGGTGTGGGGCGCCAAGGATTTGCCGGCGGCGGCGGCGATCATCGTCCAGTCCGCTTATCTCTCGGCCGGCCAGCGCTGCACCGCGGCGCGGCGGCTCATCGTCGAGGATGGCAAGCATGAAAAGCTCCTCGTCGAAGTGCTCAAGCTCATCGACCGGATCATCGTCGACCACCCCCACGCCGACCCGCAGCCGTTCATGGGGCCGGTAATCGACCTGATGGCCGCCGACATCTTGCAGGATCGCTTCCTTGGACTGATGATGAAAGGCGGCAAGCCGATCCGCCGGCTCGAACGGCCGCATGAGGAGCGCCCCTATCTGACCCCAGCGCTGATCGACATGACTGACGTCAAGGATCGGAACGACGAGGAGTTGTTCGGGCCGGTGCTGCAATTGATTCGCGTCAAGGATTTCGACGCGGCGATCGACGAAGCCAACAACAGCAAATTCGGACTCGCGGCCAGCCTCCTGTCGAACGACCCCAAACTCTACGACCGTTTTTGGGCGAATGTCCGCGCCGGGGTCATCAACTGGAACCGGCCGACCAACGGGGCGCCATCCAATGCCCCATTCGGCGGCGTGGGAATGAGCGGAAATCATCGCCCGAGCGCTTATTATGCGGCCGATTATTGCGCTTATCCGGTGACCAGCGTCGAGGCCGACGTAACGCGCGGGGTCATCACCGAAGGGCTGCGGCCGGCGCATGTCCCAGGCGACTGAGCAGCGGCCCCTCCTCAGCCCGCAGGCGAGCGACCTGTGCGTGGCATGCGGGCTATGCTGCGACGGGTCGATCTACGCGCGGGTCAGCCTCGAACCTGAAGAGATTGAGCCGGCCGCGGCGGAGGGACTCGAGGTTTTCGCGCGAGACGATAAGCCATTTTTCAAGCTCGGCTGTCCGCGGCTCGACGGCACCGCATGCCAGATTTACGAGCGGCGGCCGCTGCGCTGCCGCAGCTTTCGCTGCGTCTTGCTTCACCGCCTCGACACCGGGGATATCCAGATCGACGAAGCGGTCGCGGTCGCCACTGAGGCGCGGCGCCTTGCCGACCACGCCGACGCGATCGACGACAGGCTTGAAAGCCGGGCCAGCGCGCGTGTGCGCTGGTACCGTCACCTGCCCTCGTTCGCAGCCTCCTCTCCAGGAGAGCGCGCCGAACCCGCCTGGCTGTTGGCGATGACCGCCTTCAACCTGTTCCTCGACCGCCACTTCCGCAAACCTCACCAGCGGCTGATCGTCGAAGGCGGCACCGCCGCGCCCGAGGTCGCCGAGCGCGACTAGCCGCGCAGCTCTGGCATATATTGTTCGTCGGCGGGATCGCTGAACTTCGTGATGCGGCTTTCGAACCGCATTCGCACCGTTCCGGTGGCCCCGTGCCGCTGCTTGGCGACGATCAGGTCGGCGCGTCCATGGATCCGGCTCATTTCCTCGAACCAAGCGGCGAATTCCGGGCTATCCTCCTCCGGCTTTTTCGCCGCCAGATAATAGTCGCCGCGATAGACAAACCAAACCATGTCGGCGTCCTGCTCGATCGAGCCGGATTCGCGAAGGTCGGAGAGTTGCGGGCGCTTGTCCTCGCGCTGTTCGACCGCGCGGCTCAACTGTGACAGCGCCAGCACCGGCAGGTCAAGCTCCTTGGCGAGCTGCTTGAGACCGCGGCTGATCTCCGAAATTTCCTGGACGCGATTGTCGTTCCCGCCTTTGCCGCTGCCCTGGAGCAGTTGGAGATAATCGACGACAATCATCGAAATCCCCTTCTGGCGCTTCAATCGCCGCGCTCGGGCCCGGAGCGCGGCGATGGTCAGGCCGGGCGTATCGTCGATGTAGAGCGGCAGCGTCGAAAGCTCGCCGGCGGCGCGCGCGAGGTTACGGAACTCCTGCTGGCTGATCTTACCCATGCGCAGATTTTCAGAGCTGATCCCCGATTGCTCGGCGAGGATTCGCGTGGCGAGCTGGTCGGCCGACATTTCGAGGCTAAAGAACGCGACCGGCGCGCCCGCGGACTTGCCGGGCTCGATGCCGTCCTCCTGGTCGCGCAGCGCGCGCTGGGCGCAAGCGAAGGCAATGTTGGTGGCAAGCGCGGTCTTGCCCATGCCGGGACGGCCGGCAAGAATGACGAGATCGCTTTTGTGAAGCCCACCGACCTTGGCATTGATCCCGTCAAGGCCGGTGGTCATGCCAGACAAATGGCCGCCGCTGTTAAGCGCCTTTTCCGCCTGCTTGATGGCGAGCTGACTGGCCTCGCCAAAGCTCTTGACCTTGCTTTCATTGCCGCCTTCCTCGGCAACCCGGTAAAGTTCGCTTTCGGCACGCTCGATCTGCGCCAGCGGCGCGACCTCCTCAGAAGTATCGAGCGCGCCTTCGACCATGTCGCGGCCGACACCGACCAGCGCGCGAAGCAACGCGAGATCGTAGATTTGCGCAGCGAAATCGCGCGCCCCGATCACCGCCGCGCCCGATCCGGTCAGCTGCGCCAGATAGGCCGGCCCGCCGACCTCACGCATCGCCTCGTCCGCCTCGAAGATCGGCCTCAGCGTGACCGGGTTGGCGACCATATTCTTGTCCGTCATCCGCAGCACCGCTTCGTAGATGCGGCCATGGAGCGGCTCAAAGAAATGGTGCGGCTTTAGCCGTAGCTGGACGTCCTCGACTAGCCGGTTGTCGATCATCAGCGCGCCGAGCAGCGCCGCCTCCGCCTCGACATTCTGCGGCAGCGACGGAGTCACGGGAGTGTCGGCGGGTTCGTTGAGCTGTAAAATTTGGGCCATGAGTGCAGCTTACGGAATTCGGATGG
>JALYQH010000186.1 GCA_030855945.1 Pseudomonadota bacterium
TTTCCTCGGGCTCGGGTCCAACGATCGTACCCTGTGCGTGCTCCCGCTGGCGTTTGACTATGGGCAGAACCAATTGCTCTCCGCCTGGTACGCCGGCGGCTGCGCGATCGGGTTCGATTATCTGCTGCCCAAGGAGGTGGTACGGGCGGTTCGGCGTCATGACGTCACCGTGCTCGCCGGCGTCCCGCCGCTGTGGCTGCAACTTTCGGAGCTGGCGTGGGACGAGATCGGAGCGAGCCTGCGCACCCTGACCAACAGCGGCGGCCATTTGCCCGAGCTGCTGGTGCAGCGCTTGCGCACCCTGTTCCCACGGGCGAAGCTGCATCTGATGTACGGCCTCACCGAAGCCTTTCGCTCGTCGAGCCTCGATCCGGCACTGGTCGACGCGCATCCCGGCAGCGTCGGGACGGCGATCCCCTTCGCCGAGTTGAGGGTGGTGCGACCTGACGGAAGCGAGGCCATGCCGGGCGAGGAGGGCGAGCTGGTCCATTCTGGGCCGCTCGTGGCGTGGGGCTATTGGAATGATCCTCAGCGGACCGCGGAACGATTTCGGGGCGGCGCGGCCTGGTCGGGTGATACTATGGTCGTAGGCGAAGACGGGCTGCTCCGCTTTCGCGGGCGGGGCGATGCGATGATTAAGGTCAGCGGCAACCGGATCAGCCCGACCGAGATCGAGGAGGCCGCCCTTGCCAGCGGGGCGGTGAGCGAGGCGGCCGCGTTCGGCGTGGCCGACGGGCGGCTTGGCCAGGCGGTGGTATTGGTCGCGGTCGGTCAGGGCGACGAGGATGCTCTACGCGCTTTCCTCCGCCGCGAGCTGCCGCCGCACATGCAGCCGGCGCGGATCGTGTGGAAGGACCGCCTTCCGACCGGCCCCAACGGCAAGCTCGACCGCGCCGCGCTCGAGGCTGAGCTGTCGTGAAGGCGATTGGACCCGTTCCCGCTGGCTTCGAAGCCAATGCCGAGGGCCGTCTACCGATCGGCGGGGTCGATGCCGAGACCCTCGCCGGAGGGGGCACGCCGCTGTTCGTTTACGAGGGCTCGCGCATCGCGGCTCAGGTCGCGCGGTTTCGGTCCGCCTTTCCAGGGATCGCGCTGCATTACGCCGTGAAGGCAAACCCTTACGCGCCGTTGCTGGCAGAGATAGCGAAGCTGGTCGATGGCTTCGATGTCGCCTCGGCGGGCGAGCTGGAGCGTGTCACGGGTCTTGAACTGCCGGTCAGCTTTGCGGGGCCGGGCAAGCGCGACGTCGAAATTGAAGCGGCGATCCGGGCGGGCGTGACGCTTAACATTGAAAGCGAAGGCGAGGCGGAACGGACGCTGGCGATTGTCGACCGGATCGGCATCGCGCCGAAGCTTGCGATACGGGTTAATCCGCCGTTTGGACTCAAGGGCTCGGGCCAGAAGATGGGCGGGTTGGCGAGCCAGTTTGGGGTCGATCACGAGCGCGTGCCCGCGCTGATCCAGCGGTTGGTCGCGGCGGGCGCCGAATGGCAGGGACTCCACATCTTCGCTGGGAGCCAGGCGCTCCACGCGGAGTCGCTGATCGAATTGCAGCGTCAGACAGTGGCGCTCGCGGCGTCGATCGCTGAGGAGGCCGGTCACGCCCCGCGCCACGTCAATTTGGGCGGCGGGTTCGGCATTCCCTATTTCGCCAAGGACGTGTCGCTCGACGTCGAAGCGGTCGGCGCAGCCCTCGCCAAGACATTGAGTGAACGAGCGAAAATTCTCCGCAACACCGAATTCGCAATTGAGCTGGGGCGGTGGCGGGTGGGGGAGTCTGGGGTCTATCTGACACGGATCGTCGACAAGAAGCGGAGCCGAGGCAAGACGTTCCTCGTCACCGACGGCGGGCTTCACCACATGCTGGCGGCAAGCGGCAATTTCGGCCAGCTGCTGCGGCGCAATTATCCGGTGGCGATCGCCTCGCGCTTCGGTGCGGCGGGCGAGGAGGAGGTCAGCGTGGTCGGCTGCCTGTGCACCCCGCTCGACCTGCTCGCCGACGAGGCGATGCTGCCGCGCGCGGGGGTGGGCGATCTGGTCGCGGTCTTCTGCGCGGGGGCTTACGGGCTGAGTGCGAGTCCGGTCGGGTTTTTGAGCCAGCCAACCGCTCGGGAAATTCTAGTTTAGCTGTCGGGATAGCTAGCCCCCGCGAAATATAATCCCTCAGGCGGGGCATTGAGGCCGAGCGCCTGGCGATCCTTCGCCGCCAGCGCCGCGCTGATATCCTCCCGCGTCCACCTCCCGCGCCCGACCAGCGCCAGGCAGCCGACCATCGAGCGGACCTGGTGGTGGAGGAAGCTTCGCGCCGCGGCGGCGACATGGATTTCGTCGCCGACGCGCTCGACCTTCAGGCGATCGAGCGACTTGACCGGGCTCGCCGACTGGCAATGGACCGAGCGGAACGTAGTGAAGTCGTGCGTGCCGACCAGCAGCGCCGCGCTTTCGATCATCGCTTCGACGTCGAGCGGCGCGGCGATGTGCCACACCTTGCCGCGCATCAGGGCGGGCGGGGCACGGTGGTTGAGGATGCGATACAGATAGCGACGCCCGCTGCAGGAGAAGCGCGCATGCCAGTCGTCAGCCACTTGGGCGACTTCGAGCACCGAGACCGGAGCAGGGCGCACGAGCGCGTTGATCCCCTCGCGCAGGCGATGCTCGGTCAGCGATTTGGCGATGTCGACATGCGCCTCCATCGCCAGCGCATGCACCCCGGCATCCGTGCGCCCCGCACCATGGACCGCAACCCGCTCGCCGGTCATCCGGCCGATCGCGCGCTCGAGCGTCTCCTGGACCGACTCGCCGTAAGCCTGCCGCTGCCAGCCGACGAACGGCCCACCGTCATATTCCACCGTTAGACGCCAGCGGGTCATTCGAGGCGGGTGTCGGCGGGGATGGCAAAACCGCGCAGAAAATCACCGAGCGGTAGCGGCTTGTGGCCGGCGCGCTGGAGCAGGAGCGGGCGGATCGCGCCGTCGCCGCAAGCAATCGTCATTTCCTCATCGAGGAGTTCGCCCGGTCGTCCGTCGGCATCGACGGGTCCGGCGGCGAGCAGCTTGAGGCGCTCGCCCTCATGCTCGAACCAAGCGCCGGGAAAGGGCGCGAGGCCCTGGATATGGCGGACGATTTCTGCGGCGGGGCGCAACCAGTCGATGCGGGTTTCGGCCTTGATGATTTTGGCGGCGTAAGTGGCGCCATCCGCTGGCTGGGCGACCGGCTGGAGCTGATCAAGGTTCGCCAGGACCTCGACCATCGCTTCCGCGCCAAGTTTGGCCAGTTTTTCCGTCAATTGCGCGGTATTGCTGTTACCGATCGGCAGTTCGCGGCGAAGCAGCATCGGGCCGGTATCGAGGCCTGCTTCCATCTGCATGATGGTCACGCCGGTTACTTCGTCTCCGGCCATGATCGCGCGCTGGACCGGCGCCGCGCCGCGCCACCGGGGAAGGAGCGAGGCGTGGACGTTGAGGCAGCCATGGCACGGCGCGTCGAGGATAGGCTGCGGCAGGATAAGCCCGTAGGCGGCGACTACGGCGATGTCGGCACCGAGCGCGGCAAACGCGTCCTGTTCCTGCGGGTCTTTCAGCGAGCGTGGACTGCGGACCTCGATCCCAAGATCGCACGCGCGGACCTCGACCGCGGTCGGCCGCTCGGCCTTGCCGCGACCTGCGGGGCGCGGCGGCTGGGTGTAGGCGGCGGCGATTTCGTGACCCGCTTCGACCAGCGCGTCAAGCGTCGGTACGGCGAAGTCCGGACTGCCCATGAAGATGATCCGCATGGGCCGTCCTTATCGGGCTTTGTAAGAATGTGAAGGACAGGGCTTCGACAATGAAGGAAACGCAATGTCCGGGGACATTGCTAGTGTTCTTCATCAGCCCGAACGGTTTATGGGGAGGTATGGCCTCCACCGAAATCGAAGCGCTGAGCCAAGCACTTGCCCGGCTCCCGGGTCTCGGGCTGCGGTCGGCCCGGCGGGCGGTGCTGCATTTGATGAAGAAGCGGCAGGCGGCGCTCGATCCATTGCTGGCGGCGCTGCAGGCGGTTTCGGAGAAGCTGTCGACCTGCTCGAACTGCGGCAATCTCGATACCGCCGACCCGTGCGCGATCTGCCGCGATCCGCGCCGCGACGAGCGCTTGCTGTGCGTGGTCGAGGAGGTGGCCGACCTGTGGGCACTCGACCGCTCGCGGCTGTTTCCGGGACGCTTCCATGTTCTCGGCGGGCGCTTGTCGGCGCTGGAGGGCGTTCGGCCCGAGGATCTGGAGATCGACACGCTGGTCGCGCGAGTATCCGCCGGCGGCATCGACGAGGTCGTGCTGGCGATGAATGCTACGCTCGAAGGCCAGACCACTGCGCATTACCTAGCGGAACGGCTCGAGAAATTTCCCATAAGATTGACGCAGTTGGCCCACGGTCTTCCGGTCGGCGGCGAGCTCGACTATCTCGACGAGGGAACGCTTGCCCAAGCGTTGCGGGCGAGGCGGCCGGTCGCCTGACACCGGCGTGGTTGACGCGGCGGGGCGGTCAAACTAGCTCGCCCCCATGTCCTTGCTGCCGATCATCGAAGTCCCGGATGCGCTCCTTCGCGCCCAGTCCCCGCCCATAGAATCGATCGGCGACGACGTCTCGCGGCTCATCGCCGACATGTTCGAGACGATGTACGAAGCGCCCGGAATCGGCCTTGCGGCAATCCAGATCGCGGTTCCGAAACGGCTGCTGATCATCGACCTGCAGGATCCGGAGGAGGAAGGCGGCGAGCCGGTCAAGCGGCCGCACGTGTTCATCAATCCGGAGATCGTCGATCGCTCGCCCGCAACCAAGGTCTACAACGAAGGCTGCCTGTCGATCCCCGACCAATATGCCGAGATCGAGCGGCCCGACGTGGTCCGCGCGCGCTGGGTCGACGAACAGGGCAAGGAGCGTGAAGGCGAGTTCGACGGCCTGATGTCGGTCTGCCTCCAGCATGAGATCGACCATCTCAACGGAGTCTTGTTCATCGACTATCTGTCACGCCTCAAGCGCGACATGGTCGTGCGCAAGGTCGTCAAGGCCCGCCGCGAGCGCGGCGGGGCGGCGATTCTTTAAGACACGATTTGCCCCTTTGCCGTCACCCCGGGGTTGGCCCGGGGTCCGCCTTGTTCACCTGTTGTCCAAAGTCAGAGGGAAGGAAGGCGGGCCCCGGCTCAAGGCCGGGGTGACGGACTCAAGCCAGGCTCAAGGCCGCCTTGCGGCAATCCTCGGCGCATTCGCGGCAGATCAGAGCGCATAATTTGCAATGCTCATGGTCATGCTTTTCGCATTCTGCGGCGCATTGCTCGCACATCCGCGCGCACAGCTCGAGCAGTTCGCGCAGCATCGGCTGATCATCGCCGGTGCGCCGCGCGCCGAGCCGGGCGGTGGCCTCGCAAATGTCGGAGCAGTCGAGGCACAGGCGGATGCACTGGGTCATGTCCCCGCCTTCCGCCCCGTGACCCTCGGCCATGCAGGCATCGGCGCAGCTCAGGCTCATCTTTGTCGCATACATCAGATGATGCGCCGCATCGCCGAGCGCCTGGTTGTTCTGGTCCTTGGGGTGCAGCGCGATCATCTTGCGAATGGACATGGTTTCTCCCTTTTGCTCGTGAACCCCACGAT
>JALYQH010000189.1 GCA_030855945.1 Pseudomonadota bacterium
AATACCATCCTCCAGAACTGCCGAAATGCGCTTCCAGTTCGGCCAATGACCAGCTGGCTAGGTCGGCGCCGGTGCGGAGGCCGAGCCGCTCCATCTTGGCGGCGGTGACCGGACCGACGCCGTGGAAGCGCTTCACCGGCAGCGTCGCGACGAATGCTTGACCCTTGTGCGGCGGGATGACGCAAATGCCGTCGGGCTTGTTCTGATCCGACGCCAGCTTGGCGATCAGCTTGCAATAGCTGACGCCGGCCGAGGCGGTGAGCCCGGTCTCGGCGCGGATACGGGCGCGAATCTGCTCGGCGATGGCGCGCGCACTGCCGAGTTCGTGGCGGTCCTCGCTGACATCAAGATAGGCTTCGTCGAGCGACAGCGGCTCGATCAGCTCGGTGTAGTCGGCGAAGATGGCGCGGACTTGCTGGCTGACCGCTTTGTATACGTCGAACCGCGGCTTGACGAAGATCAGGTCGGGACAGCGCCGCTTCGCCGTCACCGACGGCATTGCGGAGCGCACGCCGAACACCCGCGCTTCATAGGAAGCCGCCGCGACAACCCCGCGGTGCCCACCCCCGACCGCCACCGGCTTGCCGCGCAGCGAAGGATCGTCGCGCTGCTCGACGCTCGCGTAGAACGCGTCCATGTCGACGTGGATGATTTTGCGCGGCGAGGCGTCGGTCATGATTTTTTCCTGTCCTACATCGCCTGTCCAAGTCTAGCGTTGCCGCGGCCATTGCAGCCGATGCACCAGGAGCGGGCGCCGTTAGGACCACGACACGCTCGTTACCGCGAACATTGGGACTATTCGCACTGCTCGCCTTTGCAACCGCGCGCCCAATCTGCTTTAGGGCGCGGCAATCTTCCCGCAGGAATCATCATGAACATCCACGAATATCAGGCCAAGGAATTGCTCGCCAAGTTCGGCATTCCGATCCCCGCCGGCCATGCCGCGATGAGCGCGGACGAGGCGGTCGAGGCGGCGAAGCAGCTTCCCGGGCCATTGTGGGTGGTCAAATCGCAAATCCACGCCGGCGGGCGCGGCAAGGGCAAGTTCAAGGAACTTGGCGCCGATGCCAAGGGCGGCGTCCGCCTCGCGCGCAGCCTTGAGGAGGTCCGCGCGGCTGCCGATGAAATGCTCGGCAACACGCTCGTCACGATCCAGACCGGGGCCGAGGGCAAGCAGGTACAGCGGCTCTACATCACCGACGGCGTCGACATCGCCAAGGAATATTATCTTGCGCTGCTCGTCGACCGCGACAGCGGCCGAATCGCGATGGTCGTGTCGACCGAGGGCGGGATGGACATCGAGGCGGTGGCGCACGACACGCCGGAAAAGATCGAGACGCTGGCGATCGATCCCGCGACCGGCTTCATGCCGCATCATGGACGCGCGGTCGCCGGCGCGCTCGGCCTAACCGGCGACCTGGCCAAGCAGGCGGCAAGCGTCGCGTCGAAGCTGTACGACGCCTTCCTTGGAACCGACGCCGCGCAGATCGAGATCAACCCGCTGGCGGTTACCGAAGACGGCCGGCTGATGGTGCTCGACGCCAAGGTCGGCTTCGATTCGAACGCGATGTTCCGCCACGAGGACCTAGCCGAGCTGCGCGACCTCTCGGAAGAGGATCCGATGGAGATCGAGGCGTCGAAATACGACCTCGCCTACATCAAATTGGACGGCGACATCGGGTGCATGGTCAACGGCGCAGGCCTCGCCATGGCAACGATGGACATCATCAAGCTGAACGGCGCCTTCCCCGCCAATTTCCTCGATGTCGGCGGCGGCGCCAACAAGGAAAAGGTCACCGCGGCGTTCAAGATCATCCTCGCCGATCCGGCGGTGAAGGGCATCCTCGTCAACATCTTCGGCGGCATCATGAAGTGCGACATCATCGCCGACGGCATCGTCGCCGCCGCGCGCGAAGTCGATCTTAAGGTGCCGCTAGTGGTCCGCCTGGAGGGCACCAATGTGGCGCAGGGCAAGGAAATCCTCGCGAATTCAGGCCTGCCCATTGTCGCTGCCAACGACCTGGGCGATGCCGCGCGCAAGATTGTCGCCGAGGTGAAGAACGCGGCCTAACGTGTTAGGATGAGTAATGAGCGACAACGTTGACAATTTGCTGCTCGAGCATCTGAAGCGATTTCAGGCTACGCTCGATCGTGTCGAACGAAAGCTTGGCGAGCTGACCGGCCGCACGGCGAACCTCGAAAGCGGACAGGCGTCGATCATCCAGCATCTCGGTCATCTCGCTGCCGCGGATGCTGCACAGCAATTGTCGACCGACCATTTAGGCGAGCGGCTCGATCGTATCGAACGGCGGCTCGAACTGTCTCAATAAACGGTCATTCCCGCGCCTTCCCCTTACCTCCAGGAAGAACGAACAATGAAGCTCCTCGTCTCCGTAAAACGGGTGATCGATTATAACGTCAAGCCGCGGGTCAAGATGGATGGCAGCGGGGTCGACCTCGCCAACGTCAAGATGTCGATGAACCCGTTCGACGAGATTGCGGTCGAGGAAGCGATCCGTCTCCGGGAGAAGGGCGCGGCGACCGAGATCGTGGTTGTGTCGATCGGCCCGGCCAAGGCGACCGAAACGCTGCGCACCGGCCTCGCGATGGGCGCCGACCGCGCGATCCACGTGGCGACCGACGACGAGGTCGAGCCACTGGCCGTCGCCAAGATCCTGAAAGCAATCGCCGATGCCGAAAGCCCG
>JALYQH010000232.1 GCA_030855945.1 Pseudomonadota bacterium
ATTCGACGCCGTCGGCCTTCATGTCGCCCGGCGTCGGATCGTCGCCCGGCTTGGCGCCCTTCTTGGCCTTGGGCGGCGGAAGCCCGGCAGGATTGGCGGGGTCGAAGAACCCTGGCGGCCTGGGCAGCGAGGCGATCTTTGCCATGTTGAGGATCGCCTGGCCGGCATCGGCGAAGCCCGGCTTCAAATCGACCCGCGCGTCGCTGTAGAAACTCGCGCGGAGCGTATCCATCCGCTTGATCTCGGCGGTCTGTTCATTGTCGACGTCGGTAGCGAACTGATACAGCACCGGATCGGCGGCCGATCCCGGCAACTCGAACAGTTCGTGAACCATGTCGACCGCGCCCCGGTGATGCGCGATCATCAGGTCGAGGAACTGGCGGTCGAAGGCGGGGCCGCTGGACGCCGCAAGCGCGGCCATTTCCGCCGGGGTGGCCATGCCCTTCATCGCCGGCCCGCCATGGTCCATCGCATGACCCGGCATCGCCATCGTGCCATGGTCCATCGCCGCCATCTGGGCCGGGGCGCCGCGCGCCGCCAGCCAGTCGCGCATGAACGCCATCTCATCCTTTTGGGACGTCGTGATTCGGCCCGCGACGGTCAGCAGCGCGGGATTGTTGGTCCGCGACGGCGCCAGCGTCGCCATCTGCAGCGCCTGATTGTGATGGACGATCATCATCTGCATGAAGGCAATGTCGGCCGGGGAGAAGCGGGTGTTGGCTATCTGCGCGGCTTGAGCGGGGCTCAGCACCCGGACCGCCGCGCCGGGAGCGCCGGGCTGGACGATCGGGACTTGCTGCGCCGTGGCTGCGGTGGCCATCGACATCCAGGCCGCGGCCGCCGTCCCGGCAGCCAGAAAGATTGCGCGCTTCATGAGTGTCGCTCCTTGGGTGCGCCGCCGAGCGACGCCGATCGCGGCAGCCTAAGGATATCGTTCCGGATGAACAGTCCTAAAGCACGGCCGCGCCGCTCAACCGCTGAACGGGTCGCGCACCAGGATCGTGTCGTCGCGCTCGGGTGACGTGCTGACCAGCGCTACCGGGCAACGGATCAGTTCTTCGATGCGGCGGACATATTTGATCGCCTGCGCGGGGAGATCGGCCCATGAGCGCGCGCCAGCCGTGGTGCCCTCCCAGCCGTCCATTTCCTCATAGATCGGCTCGACTCGCGCCTGGTCGAACGAATGCGGCGGCAGGTAGTCGTAGGTCTCCCCGCCGATGCGGTAACCGGTGCAGATCCTCACTCGCTCGAACCCGTCGAGCACGTCGATCTTGGTCAGCGCGATCCCGGTCACGCCGCTGACCGCGACCGACTGGCGCACCAGCACCGCGTCGAACCAGCCGCAGCGCCGCTTGCGGCCCGTGACCGTGCCGAACTCATGGCCGCGCTCACCGAGCCGCTGGCCGGTATCGTCTTCGAGTTCGGTCGGGAACGGCCCGCTCCCGACGCGCGTGGTATAGGCCTTGACGATGCCGAGCACGAAACCGGCCGCCGACGGGCCAGTGCCGCTGCCCGCGCCGGTCGTCCCGGCAACCGTGTTGGACGAGGTCACGAACGGATAGGTGCCATGGTCGACATCGAGCAGCACGCCCTGCGCGCCCTCGAACAAGATGCGGCGGCCGGCGCGCGTGGCCTCGTCGAGATCGCGCCAGACGGGGCGCGCGAACTGGAGCACGAACTGCGCGATTTCGGCGAGGTCGCCGCGCAGCCGCTCGCGGTCGACCGGCGGCTCGCTGAATCCGGCGCGAAGCGCGTCATGGTGCGCGCACAGCCGGTCGAGCTGCGGGTCGAGCTCGCCGAGGTGGGCAAGGTCGCACACGCGGATCGCGCGGCGCCCGACCTTATCCTCATAGGCCGGGCCGATGCCGCGCTGGGTTGTACCGATCTTGCCCGCGCCCGAGGCATTTTCGCGCAGCGCGTCGAGGTCGCGGTGGATCGGCAGGATCAGCGGGCAGGTTTCCGCGATCATCAGCACGTCGGGCGTGATCGCGACGCCCTGCGCCGCGAGCTTCTCTATCTCGGCCTTGAGCGCCCACGGGTCGAGCACCACGCCATTGCCGATTACCGACGGCGTGCCGCGGACGATCCCCGAGGGCAGGAGCGACAATTTATAAACCTGGTTGCCGACGACCAGCGTGTGGCCCGCATTATGCCCGCCCTGGAAGCGGACGACCATGTCGGCGCGGCTGGCGAGCCAGTCGACGATCTTGCCCTTGCCCTCGTCGCCCCACTGCGCGCCGATGACGGTAACGTTGCCCAAGTCGAATTCCTTAACTCGCGGTCGGCCGCGTTCGAGCCGCCTCTATTGCCTTCGCGAAGAGGCGTCCAGCGGACCGCGCTCGCCCCCTCTTGCGTCCGCGGCATTGTGGGGCCACCTTGCCATCATGTTGAACATCGTCTCGATCATCATCGGCCTCGTTGCGCTCGTCCTTGCAGCGGTCGCCTTCCTTCCCTTGCTCGGCTGGGCCAACTGGCTGATCATTCCGCTGGCACTTGTCGGCGCGGGCGTCGGTGCCGCCGCCCAGGGCAATGCGGGCCGCAACCTCAACCTGTTCGTCGTGGTCGTCGGCATCATCCGCCTGATGATCGGCGGGGGCATCTTCTGAGCCGCGACGCGCGCATCCCCGCCTAGTCGCGAAGAAGCGGCACTGGAAATATCAGGATTGGTAGTGGGTGTGCTCCCGCGAAGGCGGGAGCCCAGACTGGATCCCCGCCTTCGCGGGGATACAAAAATCAGCGCGTCCTCACATATCTTCCCGGCGCGTTCTCGATCGCCTTGAGCTTGCCCTCGCCGGGCACCCGCGCGCCCGTCGCCTTGACCGTTTTCGGTGCTCGCGCCCGCAGCCATTCGATCCAGTCGGGCCACCAGCTACCCTTATGCTCGGTCGCGCCCGCGACGAATTCGTCGAGACTCGCCGGCACCGGCTCGCCGTCGTTGATCCAATATTGATATTTCCCCGCCGAGGGATGGTTGACGACTCCGGCGATATGCCCCGATCCGGCGAGCACGAACCGCTTCGGCCCGGATAAAATCTTCATCAGCTTCCATACGCTCGCGCTCGGCGCGATATGGTCCTCGCGACCGGCCTGGATGTAGGCCGGCGTCCCGATCGTGGTGAGATCGATCGGCACCCCGAGCACCTTGACCGCGCCCGGCTCGACCAGCCGATTGTCCCGGTAGAGCGACTGGAGATAGTCGCGGTGCCAGCCGCCGGGCAGGTTGGTCACATCGCCATTCCAGTGGAGCAGGT
>JALYQH010000243.1 GCA_030855945.1 Pseudomonadota bacterium
ATGGCCATCATGTCGTTGGCGACGACGTTCTCGGTGGTGAGAGTCTCGTCGACGTTCATCGTATTTTCGGCAGCTTCGTTCTGGCTACAGGCGGAAACGGCCAGGGCCGCGACGGCGACCAGGATAAGAGCACGCATTCTAAACTCCCTTGAAAAAGCAGACTTGCTGCGAGTGTTGCCCCCGCTCTGCAAATCGCGCGCACAATAGTCGGGAAGGGCCGCGCCCTCAAGCGGCTTGTTGAGGGTCCGCCAAACGCTCGAGAAAGTCCGGAAAACCGAGCAGAAGCAAGTCATCGAGCGGACCCATGACGGTTCCGCGTCCCAATTTTTGCAAACTGGTGACTCCATATTCGGCGATTCCGCAGGGGACGATTCCTCCGAAATGAGCAAGGTCGGGCGCGACGTTGACGGCAAAGCCGTGGAGCGTCACCCAGCGTTTCACGCGCACGCCGATCGCTCCGATCTTAGCCTCTTCGGATCCGTCGCCGGTCCAGATTCCGATCCGCCCCGGCTCGCGCCGCGCCGGGACGTCGAGGCCGGCGAGCGCGGCGATGATCCAGCCTTCGAGCGCATGGACGAAGCGGCGGATGTCGCGCCCGCGCTTCTCGAGGTCGAGCACTACATAGACGACGCGCTGGCCCGGGCCATGATAGGTGTAGCGCCCGCCGCGTCCGGCTGCATGCACCGGGAAGCCCAATGGGTTGAACAATTCGGCGGGGTCCGCGCTGGTGCCGGCGGTGAACAACGGCGGATGCTCAAGCAGCCACACCAGTTCTCGCGCCGTCCCGTCGCGCACCGCCGCGGCGCGCGCCTCCATCTCCGCGAGTGCGGTTGAGTAGTCGGTCAGCCCCTCGCTGATCCGCCATTCGATGTCGGGCGGGACGGTCATCGCCGCCGTCCTTGGCGCCTCGCGACGATGCGGGCAAGCGCGATTGCCAGCCACTCCGAGGCTGCCTAGGGTCGCGCCCGAACAGCGAGGGAGCGTGCGCGTGGCGGGAAGATTGTCGATCGGGACGGCGTGGAGCGAGGCCGCGGCCTTCGTGCGCCGCGAACGGCGGCTGCTGGCGCCGGTGGTGCTTGGGCTGATCCTGCTGCCGTCGGTGATCAGCGCGATGGTCCAGCCACCGACTCCGGCCGGCGGATCGCCGGAGCCCGGCGCGTGGATGATCGTCGCCTTCCTGATGATCCTGGTGATGATGGTCGGGCAGATGGCGGTCGTCCTGCTCGCCGAGGACTGGCGCGGCAGCGTCGGCGAGGCGATCGGCCAAGCGGCGCGGCGCCTGCCGACCCTGATCGGGGCAGGGTTGATGGTGATGCTGCCGGTCATCCTCATTCTGTCGGCGGTGCTTGCGGCTGCGACGTTCGCGACCGGCGCCGAAGGAGGCGTTTCGGCCGAAAATCTGAGTGGCGGCGGGGCGATCGCGATCCTGCTGGCAGGCGTGCTGGTGGTGCTGGTGGCGGTGCGGCTGCTGCCGCTGGTGGCGGTCATCGCCCGTGGGAGCGACGGACCGATAGCAGCGCTCAAGCGGACATTCCGGATGACCCGCGGCCAGTTCTGGAAATTGCTCGGCTTTGTCCTGCTGATGGCGATCACGTTCGTGATCGCCGCCGCGGCGATCGGAGCGGTGTTCGGTTCGATCGTCACGCTCGCGTTCGGCCGGCCCGACCCCTGGTCCATGTCGCTGTTGCTGATCGCGCTGATCGGAGGGCTGATTCAGGCCGCCTTCTTCACGATCTACACCGCGATGCTGGCGCGAATCGCGGTTCAGCTGGAAGGCGAGCCAACCAGCGGAACCTGAGGCGCGGTATCCAGCGGCAGAATGCCAGCGAGGCGCGGGTCGATGAAGGTTTCGATCTTGCGATCCACGGCGATGAAGCCAGCGCGGCGGTAGGCGGCGAGCGCGGCCGGGTGATCGAGCGTGCAAGTGTGGACATGGACGCGGGTGACGCCAGGACGGGACCATGCACGGGACAGCGCCTCGGCGAGCAGCCAGCGGCCGTGGCCCCGGCCCGAATATTCTCGAACCAGGCCGACGAACGATAGCTCGCAGGCGCCTTCCTCTCGGCTATCGAGCTCGAGCATTCCTACTACCGCCTCGCCGTCGCGCACTTCGAACAATTCGACCGCCGGATCATCAAGGACTGCAGTCAGCGAAGAATCCTCCATGATCAACCGCGAAAACCACAGCCATGGCGCTCCGACCAGCGCGAACAACTCGCGATAGGCGGCGGGGTCGAGAGGGACTCGATCAAGGCGAAGCGGCGAGGGCGGAATCTCGATCGCCGGCCTGTCGCGCATTTGGAGGTAAGTGACGATTGCCGCGAGCTGGCCGTCGGGAACGTCGACAAGGCTCATGTCTCCAATCTCACTTCCAATGCGCGAGCGGCGGCAGGCTCATCAGGATCGCGTCGATGTTGCCGCCGGTTTTGAGCCCGAACAAGGTTCCTCGGTCGTAAAGCAGGTTGAACTCGACATAGCGCCCGCGAAAGTCGAGCAGGGCTTCGCGGTCGGCTTCGGTGAACGGCATGTCCATCCGCCCCCGCACAATCCGCGGGAAAATATCGAGAAAGGCCTCACCGACGTCGCGAGTGAAGGCGAAATGGGCGTCGAAATGATCCTCGAGCCGATCGTAGAAAATGCCGCCGACGCCGCGCGCGACGTGCCGGTGGGGAAGCCAGAAATAATCCTCCGCCCATTTCGAGAAGCGCGGATAGAAGGTCGGATCGTGCGCGGCGCAGGCGGCGCGCAGGCGGGCGTGGAACGCCTCGGTGTCCTCGGCATAGGGAATGGCGGGATTGAGGTCGGCGCCGCCACCGAACCAGCGCCGGGTTGTGGTCAGGAAGCGGGTGTTCATGTGCACCGCGGGTACGTGCGGATTGGCCATGTGAGCGACCAGGCTGATGCCGGTGGCGAAGAAGCTCGGGTCTTCCTCAGCACCCGGAATGGAGGCAGCGAATTCGGGGCTGAAGCGCCCGCCTACGCTCGACACGTTGACCCCGACCTTTTCGAACACTTTCCCGTTCATCTGACCGCGAACGCCGCCGCCGCCGGGCGCGCCATCCTGTTCGATGCGGTCCCATGGGATATAGTCGAACGACGCGTCCGATCCCGCCTCGCGCTCGATTTCCTCGAACGCGGCGCAAATGCGCGTGCGCAGCGCTTCGAACCAGTCGCGCGCGGCTTGTTGTTGATCGTCGAGCGGGGTCATTCAGGTGAGTCTCCGGTTTGCCGCAGCGCTTCGCCCAGCGCAATGGCGGCGGAGGTGGCGAGGTTTAGGGAGCGGACTTCGGCGCGGATCGGGATTCGCAGCGCGGCGGTGCTCTCAGCGGCGACATAAGCGGGGACGCCGGCGCTTTCCTGCCCAAACAGCAATATGTCGTCGGCGTGGAAGGTGAAATCGTAGAGCGTATCTTCGGCCTTGGTCGTCAGGAGTATGAGCCGCGCGGCGCCGATCGTTGCCCGGAACGCCCCGAAGCCGGGGTGTCGGACCACTTGAACATGGTCGATATAGTCCATCGCGGTGCGGCGGACGCGCTTGTCGTCCCATTCGAAGCCCATCGGCTCGATCAGGTCGACCGCGACGCCGAAGCAGGCGCCGAGCCGCATCACCGCGCCGACGTTGCCGGCAATTTCGGGCCGATAGAGTGCAATTCGCATCCCTCCCGATAGTCGCCGCGCTACTCGTCGCACAAGAAGGGCAATTTGCCCATTTGCATCGGCCAAGTGAGGCGCTATCAGGCGCGCCAATCGCTCCGGGGGCACCGGGAGCGCTTTTTGTGATGATGCCCGCCGGCATCAAGCGCACAGCATGTTGCAAGGGTGAGCATGGCCACGCCGGAAGAACCAAATAACGGTCCCGAAGAGAAGGACGGCGTCCGCCGGCGCGACTTCATCAATATCGCGGCGGTGAGCTTCGCCGGCGTTGGTGCGGCCGCGGTGGCGCTGCCGCTGGTTACGCAGATGAACCCGTCGGCCGACGTCCTCGCGCTGGCCTCGACCGAAGTCGACATTTCGAAAATCGCGCCGGGACAGGCGATCAAGACCAGCTGGCGCAAGCAGCCGGTGTTCGTGCGCAATTTGCTGCCCGCCGAAATCGCCGCGGCCAATGCAGTCCCCGCAAGCGAGCTTCGCGACCCGCAGACGCTCGCCGAACGCACCAAGGAGGGCAAGCAGAACTGGCTGATCACGCTTGGCGTGTGCACCCATTTGGGCTGCGTTCCGCTGGGCACCGGCGAAGGCGAGAATCGCGGCGAATATGGCGGTTATTTCTGCCCTTGCCACGGATCGCACTACGACACCGCCGCGCGCATCCGCAAAGGCCCGGCGCCAACCAATTTGGTGGTGCCCGAATATGCGTTCACGTCCGACACCGTCGTGACCATCGGCTAAGGGAAGAGACGAGATGAGCTTTGCCTGGGCCAAGCCCTACGAACCCAAGAGCGACTTCGCCAAATGGTTCGACCAGCGCCTGCCGCTTCCGCGCCTGGTCTATGGCGCGGTCGGCGGCGGCTATCCGGTCCCGCGCAACCTCAATTATTTCTGGAACTTCGGCGTCCTCGCCGGCGTGTTCCTGACGATCCAGATCGTCACCGGAATCGTCCTCGCGATGCATTATTATGCGTCGGTCGACGGCGCGTTCAATTCGATCGAGCACATCATGCGCGACGTCAACGCCGGCTGGATGATGCGCTACGCCCATTCCAACGGGGCGAGCTTCTTCTTCATCGTGACCTACATCCACATCTTCCGGAGCCTCTATTACGGCAGCTACAAGGCGCCGCGCGAGTTGGTGTGGATGCTGGGCCTGGTGATCTATCTGCTGATGATGGCGACTGCGTTCCTCGGCTATGTCCTGCCGTGGGGCCAGATGAGCTTCTGGGGCGCGCAGGTCATCACCGGCTTCTTCTCGGCGATTCCGGTGATCGGCGAGCCGCTCCGCGTGTGGCTGCTCGGCGGCTATGTGCCCGACCAGGCGGCGCTGACGCGCTTCTTCTCGCTCCATTATCTGTTGCCCTTCGTGATTTTCGGCGTGGTTATCCTCCACATCTGGGGGCTGCATATCCCGGGATCGGGCAACCCGACCGGGGTCGACGTCAAGACCGAGAAGGACACCTTGCCGTTCCACCCCTTCTATACCGCTAAGGACGGCTGGTTCCTCGGGCTGGTGCTGATCGCCTTCGCGGCGGTGATGTTCTTCGCGCCAAACGCGCTTGGCCACCCGGACAATTATATTCCCGCCAATCCGCTCGCGACGCCGGCGCATATCGTCCCCGAATGGTATTTCCTGCCGTTCTACGCGATCCTCAAGGCCTTCACGGTTGACTTCATCTTGCCCGCGAAGCTGTGGGGCGTGCTGGCGATGTTCGGATCGATCCTGATCCTGTTCCTGCTGTCCTGGCTCGATCGCTCGCCGGTTCGATCGGGAAGCTACCGGCCGGTGTTCAAGCGCTTCTTCTGGATCCTGGTCCTCGACGTGCTGATCCTTGGTTGGGCGGGTGGCGCCGAGGCGACGCCGATGGTCGTGGCGATTAGTCAGATCGCATCGGCATATTACTTCTTGCACTTCCTGATCATCCTGCCGCTCATCTCCAAGTTCGAGCGGCCGATGCCGCTGCCGTCGTCGATCTCGGCATCGGTGCTGCACGGCGAGAAGGAAGAAAGCGCTCCATACGGGCTCGCCAAGAGCGCACCCGCGGCGGCCGAATAAGGAAACAGGGGCAAATGGTCCGCATTATCGCATTCTTCGTCGGGCTGGGTTTCGCCGGCATCCTGATGATCTCTTTGGTCCTCGGGCTGATCGACTATGTCCAGGAGCCCCCCGAGGAATCCCTCGAGCATGCGTTCCACAAGCATCCCAAGGAACTCGCCCTCGCCTCCAATGGACCGCTCGGCAAGTTCGACCGAGCGCAGCTGCAGCGCGGCTTCCAAGTCTACAAGGAGGTGTGCGCGGCGTGCCACGGGCTTAACCAGGTTGCCTTCCGCGACCTCGCTGCGCTCGGCTATGAAGAGCCGGAGATCAAGAAGATCGCCAGCGACTGGGCGATCGAAGTGCCATCGATCAACCCCGACACCGGCGAGGCGATGACGCGCAAGGCGATTGCATCCGACCGCTTCCCCGATCCCTACCCCAACGAGACGGCGGCGCGCGCGGCGAACAATAATGCGCTTCCGCCCGACCTGTCGCTGATCGCCAAGGCGCGGCACGACGGCGCGGCCTACACCTATTCGCTGCTGACCGGCTATGCCAATGCGGACAGGTATCGGAACAAGGACGGCGAGGCGCTTCCGGCTTCGACCAAGCCGGCCCCGCCGCTCCACTTCAATCCCTATTTCGCCAATCTCAACATCGCCATGCCGCCGCCGCTGACCGCGGACGGTCAGGTGACCTATGCCGACGGCACCGCGCCGACCGTCGAGCAGATGGCCAAGGACGTCAGCGCCTTCCTGGTGTGGACCGCCGAGCCCAAGCTCGAGAACCGCCACCGCACGGGGCTAGCGGTGCTGGTGTTCCTGATCATCGCGACGATCCTTGGCTATCTCAGCTATCTGAACATCTGGGGCGGAGCCAAGCGCAAGGTTGCGCCGGTCGGCCCGCTCGATCCGGCGAACATGGCGCGCCGCGAAGATGCCAATGACGAAGCAGGGATGACGAGGTAGCTTCTGGCGGTCGGACCATTTCGTTTCGCTGCTGGAACCGCATAACCGTCTGTTTGTTAAGGGAGAAGGGGGACCATTCTTCGGGAGAAGTACGATTCCCCAGTTCCCCCTTCGCACCGCCGCTCTCGCTCTCGCCGCCAGCCTCTCGCTGGGCGCGTGCGCGACGTATGGTGGCTATGGTGGCTATGGCGGCGGCTACGGTGGCGGCTACGGCGGTTACGGTGGTGGCTACGACGGCTACAACAGCGGCTATGGCTATAACAGCGGCTATGGATACAGCGGCTACGGCAGCGGCATCTCAATTGGGATTTCCACCGGCAAACATTATGGGTGGAACGACGGCTACTATTATCCCGGCACCGGCTATTATGTCTATGACAGCTATCGCCGCCCGTACCGCTGGAACCACAATCAGCAGCGTTATTGGACAGGGCGCCAGAGCGTCTGGCGCGGCCAGGACCGACGCCGCCAACTTCGTACGGACTGGCGCGATTTCCGACGCGAGGTTCGCCAGGAGCGGCGCGAAGATCGACGCGAGCGCCGCCGCGAACGTCGCGAGGATCGCCGCGATCGGGGTTAAGCGGCAGCCGCCGGGCGGCGGCGCATCAATACGATCGAGGTGAAGCGCATCACGTCGGCGCCATCCTGATTGCTGACCACGGTCTGGGTGCGAAAGCTGCCGATGTCGGGCTTTGAGCGCGACGGGGTCTTTTCGACGATCGTCCCGCGCACGGTCAGGCGGTCGCCGGGATAAACCGGTTTGAGCCAGCGCAATTCATCGATTCCGGGCGAGCCCAGTCCGGCCTGTTCGTCCGCGACCACGGCGCGCGCGATCACGGCCATGGTCATTGCCGTGGTGTGCCAGCCCGACGCCGCGATCCGACCGAAATGAGTCTTGGCGGCGGCTTCGTCTGACAGATGGAACGGCTGCGGGTCATATTTGGTGGCGAATTCGATCACTTCGTCGCGGGTGACGTCATAATGGCCGAAGACGGTTTCCCTGCCGACCTCCAGATCCTCGAAATAGATCATGTCGTTCCTTCCCAATCGTCCCGCGCCGGCCCGAGGGCGTCGGCCAGCGGGCCAAGCCATGGTTCGAAATTTCGCCACTCCTCGAGCGCGCCGCGGTGAAGCGGGCGGCGGACCTGCCCGGCGCTGATGGTCCGCACGGTGCGGGCATTGGCATGGAAGTCGAGCATCGCCGGATCGAAGGCGATGCCGAGGCGATCGGCGAGGCGCCGCAGCTCGGGCTCGGGATCGTCGACCAGCGCCTCGTAGATCAGCCGGGTCACCCAGCCCGGCTGGACCGCATCGAAATGGGCGAGAAAGCCAAGATAGGTGCGGTAATAACGGCCCCAGCCCTCGAGCGAATAGCAATGGTCGAGCCCGACCGCATAAAATTGGCGAAAGTTGGAGAAGCCGCACGCCATTGGATTGCGGCGAACATCGATCACGCGGGCATTCGGAAGAATCAACCTGATGAAGCCGAGCAATGACCAATTGTTGGGCATCTTGTCGATGAACAGGGGGCGGTCGCTATGCCGGTGGGCCGCCGCGCGATCGAGATAGGATTCGCCGAGGTGCCGCGCCTGCGCGGCGTCGAGAGACGCGAGCTGTTGTTCAAAGCTGCGCCCGGCGAGGCGCGAGTCGCGCCGCACCTCGCGCGACAATTGACTGATGTGGGGCAGCTCGGCGGTGCCCTCGATGGCGGGATGGCTGGCGAGCATCTGCTCGACCAGGGTCGAGCCCGAGCGCTGCATCCCGACGACGAAGATGGGCGCCTCCGACCGGCAGCCGTGGTCGGGGCGGCTGGCGAAGAACTCGGCATCGAACAGGCGCGCAGCGTCGACCATGCCCTGCTCGAAGCGGTCGGGATCATGTTTAGAGCCGGTATGGCGGCGGGCATTGGCGTCGGCGTAGAGCCGGAAGCTTTCGGCATGTTCGCCGGCCAGCTCTTCGGCTCGGCCGAGCGCGAAACCCAGGCGGATACGGTCGTCGGCTTCGAGTGCCGGATCGGCCAGCGCGGCGCGCATCGCTGCCCGGTCGGCTTCGTCAAATCGAACCGACTTGCTGTTGGCGAGACTCCACCATGCGGAGCCGTGATGCGGGCGGTCGGCGACGACCGCGCGATATTCGGCGATCGCCCGATCGGTCTCGCCGAGCGCGCGAAGGGCGTGGCCGAGGCGGAGGCGCGGCCCGGAGTCGCCCGGATTTTCGGCCGCAAACGCGCCGAGGACAGCGACTTCGCCATGCTGGTCGCCGATCTTGCCGAGCGCGGAGGCCCGGGCGAGGGCCGCCCGGCGCTGGCAACGCATCGCCTCCGGCAGGGCATCGAGTGCGGCGATCGCCTGCGGTGCGCGATTGGTCTCGATCAGCGTCTCGGCGTAAGCCAGCCGTGCAGGGGCGAGATCGGGGGCGAGCGAGAGCGCCCGTTCGAACAAGGCGAGTGCGCCAAGCGGGTCGCCGAGCTCGCGATGGGCGAGCGCGGCGAGGCCGAGCATTGCCGGATCGTCGGGCCGGGCGCGCAGCGGCGCGGCGAGCAACTGACGTGCCCGCACCGGTTCGCCCTGCTTGAGCGCGCGCTTGGCGGCCTCGAGCACTGCCGTGCGGTCACCCGGCAGGGTCGGCGAAGCGAAGGGAAGGGGTTGGCGCGGCATCGGCGCTTACATGCCCGCGACGCGCCATGGTTGGAAGCCCTAGGACTCGGGAAGGTGCGCCTACAGCTGCCGACCCAGCCCAATGCCACCGACCCGTCCAATATGATTATCCGCGCGAACGGCAGTAGGTTCAGGCCCGCCTTTACGCCCGATGACGAACATGGTCCATGTCGTCGGGGTAAAGGGGATTGCGATGCGTAACATCGAGATCGACCGGCGGGGCTTGTTCGCGCTGGGCGCGGGCGGCGCAGCGGTGGTCGGTTTCCCGCGACTGGCCTTCGCGCAGGAGACGGCATCGCCGGTCGACGCGATCGTCGCAGCGTTCATGCGAGCCTTCGAGGTGCCGGGAATGGGGATTGCGATCGTCCGTCCCGGCCAGCCCGCCTTTACGCGCGGCTATGGGATCCGAGAGATCGGCAAGCCGGGAATGGTCGATGCGGACACGCTGTTCGCGATCGCGTCGAACACCAAGAGCTTCGTCGGCGCCTCGCTCGCAATGCTGGTCGAGGAGGGCAAGCTTGGCTGGGACGAACCGGTCGTGACGTATATGCCCGATTTCAAAATGTCCGATGGCGACGCGACGCGCATGATGACGGTACGCGACCTGCTCGTGCATCGCAGCGGGCTGGCGCTCGGCGCGGGCGATTTGATGCGATTTCCGCGGTCCAACCACAGCCGCATGGATCTGTTTCGCGGGCTACAGCATCTAAAGCTCACGCGCGGTTTCCGCTCGGGCTATGCCTATGACAACATCCTCTACGTCGTCGCCGGCGTACTGATCGAACGAGTCAGCGGGCTGAAGTGGGAGGATTTCGTCACCGCGCGAGTCCTACGCCCACTCGGAATGCGCACTGCCGTTGCCGACCGCGAGCTGCTCCGCATCACCAATGTCGCCGCGCGCCACGCCAGACTGGGTCCGCCATTTCGCGGGGTCGGCAAGCTCGAGCGGGTTGAGCCTAATGAATCAATCGCCGGATCGCCAGCGGGCGGAATCCACGCCAGCGCGCGCGAAATTGCCAAATGGTTCGACGTACAAATTGGCCGCGGTCAATCTCCGGGCGGCCCGCGCCTGTGGAGTGAAGCGCAGTCGGACCAGTTGTGGGCGCCGCAAGTCATCACGACCGCGACCAAGGGGCCAAACGCTGAATCGCCGACCCGCTCGGTGTTGCAAGGCTATGCGCTCGGCTGGTTCGTTTCTCAGTTTCGTGACCGGCGCCTGCTGTCACACTCGGGCGGGCGGAGCGGCCAGATCACGCAGACCGCGTTGCTGCCCGAGCAAGGGATTGGGGTCGCGGTGTTCACCAACACTGAGGATCGAATTCCGTCTCAGATCCTGCGCAACGCCTTGCTCGATCATACGCTCGGCATCACGTCGACCGATTGGCTGGCAGTTGCGAAAGCCGCTGACAAGGCGCGGATCGACGAGGCGATGCGGGAAGTAGCGGGCGGCTACGTCAAGCGCCCCGACGGCGCCGCGAGCCTGCCGCTCGATGCTTATGCCGGGGCCTACCGCGATCCCTGGTATGGCGACATTGTTGTCACGCGGCGGAACGGAGGACTGCGCATCGACTTCACCCGCACCCCGCTGTTCAAGAGCAAGCTCGAACCCTGGGGTAAGGACGCCTTCCGCACCCACTTTGCGGGCGGCGCGGGGGAGGATGCGGTGGTCCAGTTCGTGGTCGAGAGCGGCAAGGTGCCGCGCATGACGATGAAGGCGCTGAGCCCGCTCGCCGACTTCAGCTATGATTTCCACGGTCTTCGACCGAGCCGGGTTCAATAACGGAAGCGAGATCAGTCTGTGTCGGCGGCAATCGATTGACTTCGAAAACGTGGCCGTCGGGGGTGCGGAAGTAAAGCCATTGGTGGCCGTTCCACTCGCCCACGTCGCCGATGAGTTCGGCGCCGCCGGCGACGAGTGCCGCCTTTGCCTCCTCAATGTCTTCAACCTCGAACGCGATCGTCGGCGTCATATTGAGGCTTTTGCCGCGGCCGTCGCGGCCGAAAATCTCGAGCAGCTGGCCGTCGCCAACGCGGAGGATCGCCTGGCGGTCTGCCATCGTGTCGACGGTCAGGCCGAGCGTCCCGGTGAAGAAGGCCAGGCTGCGCTCGAAATCGTCGGTGCCGACGCCGACCCAGGAAAAGCCTTTGACCGTGAAGCCGGTCACACGTTGAACTTGAAGTGGAGGACGTCGCCGTCCTTGACGACATACTCCTTGCCTTCCTGGCGCAGCTTGCCGGCGTCGCGGGCTCCGGCTTCGCCGTTCAGGGCGATATAATCGTCATAGGCAATGGTCTCGGCGCGGATGAAGCCCCGCTCGAAATCGCTGTGGATTTCGCCCGCGGCGGCGGGCGCCTTTGAGCCGACCTCGACCGTCCATGCGCGCGCTTCCTTGGGGCCGACGGTGAAGAAGGTGATCAGGTGGAGCAGGTCGTAGCCGGCGCGGATGACGCGGGCGAGGCCGGTTTCGTGAAGGCCCATTTCCTCGAGGAAGACCAGCCGTTCGTCCATGTCCATGGTGACGAGGTCGGCCTCGATCGCGGCGGAGACGACAACCGCGTTGGCGCCTTCCGACTTGGCTTTCTCGAACACGCGCGCGGATTGCGCATTGCCTTCGGCCGCGTCGTCCTCGTTGACGTTGCAGACGTAGAGCACCGGCTTGGCGGTGATCAACTGCGCCTGTGCGAACAAGCGCTGTTCCTCCTCGTCTTTCGGCTTGGTGAGCCGCGCGGGCTTGCCTTCGCGCAGCAGCTCAAGCGCCTGGCCGAGCACGCTTGCGGCGATCCTCGATTCCTTATCGCCCTGCTGCCCGCGCTTGATCAGGGCGGGGACGCGCTTTTCGAGGCTTTCGAGGTCGGACAGCAAAAGTTCGGTCTCGACCACTTCAGCGTCGGCGATCGGATCGACCTTGTTCGCGACATGCTGGATGTCGTCATTCTCGAAACAGCGCAGGACGTGGACGATGGCGTCGACCTCGCGGATGTTGCCGAGGAACTGGTTGCCGAGGCCTTCGCCCTGCGACGCACCCTTCACCAGGCCGGCGATGTCGACGAACCCGAGTTGGGTCGGGATGATCTTGGCCGATCCGGCGATCGCGGAGAGCTTGTCGAGGCGCGGATCGGGCACCGCGACCTGGCCGACATTGGGCTCAATCGTGCAGAACGGATAATTGGCCGCCTGCGCCGCCTGAGTCTCGGTCAGCGCGTTGAACAGTGTCGACTTGCCGACGTTCGGCAGGCCGACGATACCGCAGCGGAAGCCCATGGTTTCAGTCTTTCAATATATCTTTCGGCGGCCTTAGCCGCGCTTCAGGCGAAATTGAAGCTGATGCTCAACCGTTCGCCCTTGGCGGTGCCGGCAAGGACTTCGTGCC
>JALYQH010000072.1 GCA_030855945.1 Pseudomonadota bacterium
CCATCTTGACCGAGTGGATGAGGTCGGGGAACTTGATCGCGTCCTGAATGAAGAACACCGGGATATTATTGCCGACGAGGTCCCAATTGCCCTCGGCGGTGTAGAGCTTCACCGCGAAGCCGCGCACGTCGCGCGGGGTGTCGACCGATCCCGCCCCCCCGGCGACGGTCGAGAAGCGGACGAAGGTCTCGGTTTTCTCGCCCTTCCTGAACACCGCGGCGCGGCTCAGGTCGCTGATATCCTCGAGCGCTTCGAACACCCCGTGCGCTCCCGACCCGCGGGCATGGACGATACGCTCGGGAATTCGCTCATGGTCGAAGTGGAAGATTTTCTCGCGCAGCACGAAATCCTCGAGCAACGCCGGGCCGCGCGCGCCAGCCTTGAGGCTATTCTGATTGTCACTAATCGGAACCCCGAAATTGGTCGTCAGCCCGCCGCCGCTCTGGTGGGTCTCGCCGCCGTTGCCGGGCTTGGTGGTAGTCGGGGTGGAAGGCTTGGACATGATGTGGCTCCGCTCATGGGGTGTGCGGGGCTAACGAGCGAGCGCGAGGCAATATCCTGCCGCGCGGTCCGCCATGACAATAATGCTCGGTCAGCCCCCCTGATCGATCCGATCGTGTGGCGGGATGAGACCGCGCGCGAGGCCCGCGACGATCAACCCGATCGCGGCACCGACGACGACGTCGGTCAGAAAATGATTGCGGCTCGGCACCTGCGCCGCGCCGACCGCGGCAGAAGCGGCGGCGGCGGGGATCAGGGCGCGCGGATAATCGGCGACGATCGCGCCCGCGACCGCGACGATTCCGGCGCTATGTCCCGAAGGCATCGAGCGCAGACGGCCGTCGCGGCTATCGCCTTGCTCGAGCCGATACTTCTTCTCACCTAACGCACCGGGGCGAGTGCGGTCGATGCTGTCCTTGCCGATCAATTTGGCGATCGTCGATAGCGAATGCGCGGTGAGCATACGCATTCCGGTGCGTCTGAGCCGCGCGTCGCGCCCCGCGAGCCCCGCCGCGACGACGGCAAGCGACAAGCCAACCAGCGGCGGCTGGTCGCCAAGTTCGGCAAAGCGCCGAAGCCAGCGGCCGAGCGGGTGCGTTTTATCGATCCCGACCGCGCGCGTGACCTTGAGGTCGGCGCGTTCGACCTTGCTGGGCGATCGTTTCGATCGGGACTTGGTTTTTGCCATCTGCCCCTAACGCCCAGCCATCGCGCCGGTGCCGAGCAAAAGCGTGCCGAGCGAAAACACGCCGAGCGAAAGCGTTGCGGCGCCGCGCTTCTCGCTTTAGGCGGCGCGGGCGATGACCACCCCCGACCCGACCACGCTCAACCGCCTCTATGGCCGCTCGACCGGGCATAAGCTGCGCGTCCAGCAGGCGGCGCTGATCGAGCAATTGTTGCCGCAGATTTCGGTCCCCGACGAGGGCGAAGTCACCGCCCGTCGCCTGTTTGGCGACGACCGCCTGCTTCACCTCGAGATCGGGTTCGGGGCGGGCGAGCACCTAGCCTATCGCGCCGACCTGCTCCCCGATCATGGCTTCATCGGCTGCGAGCCGTTCATCAATGGGGTCGCTGTGGCCTTGACCCACGTCCGCGATCAGGGCCTCGCCAACGTCCGGCTCGACATGGGCGACGCGCTCGACGTGTTGCGCCGCATCCCCGACGGCGCGCTGTCGTTCGTCTATCTGCTCCATCCCGACCCGTGGCCCAAGAATCGCCACGCCAAGCGGCGGATGATCAACGATGGCCCGCTCGACCTCATCGCCGCCAAGCTCAAGCCCGGGGGCGAATTCCGCCTGGCGACCGATCATCCCGTCTATCTCACCCACGCGTTGATGGTGATGCAGCGCCACCGGCACCAGTTCTCATGGCTGGTCGAGAAACCGTCGGACTGGCTGACCTACCCCGGCGGCTGGCCCGAAACGCGCTACGCCGCCAAGGCGCGCCGCGAAGGCCGCATCCCGCATCAGTTCCGCTATTGCCTGACCGGAGCGCCCGCTGCCTGACCCTCGTCGAAGAAACTTACGACCCCATCGTCGAGATCGTAGCGCGCACCGACGATCCGCAGCTGACCCGCCCTTATCC